>NZ_QXIU01000207.1 GCF_003570935.1 Candidatus Cryosericum odellii | reverse complement strand
ATGAGGGAAATCGCGCGGAAGCTGGGCGTTTCCACAAGCACAGTGTCGCGGGCGTTCTCGAAACCGGAGATGGTGCGGCCGGAACTGCGTGAGCGCATCCTGGAGGTGGCCAGGGAGCTGGACTACAAGCCTAACCCTATCGCACGCGCCATGGTCCTTGGCCAATCCGATCTCATTGGACTGGTGGTTCCAGACATCACGAACCCCTTTTTTCCAGCTATCGTGCGAGGCGCGGAGGATGAAGCACGCAAACATGGCCTGAACCTTATCGTCTGCAATAGCGACGGTCATGTGGCCAAAGAGAAGGAGTACCTGCATTCTCTGCATGATCTGACTGTGGCGGGAGTCATCGTGGCTGGTGCCTCCCCGAGAGATGCGTATGTGGCGGAGCTGGCGGTCGGCATTCCCGTAGTTGTCATGGACCGTAGACTCTCCGGATCCCTGGTGTCACAGGTGAGTGCCGACAACTATGGCGGGAGCAAGGCTGTAATCGACTGCCTGGCGGAACTCGGGCACCGCAAACTGCTGTATTTGTCTGGACCTCCAAAGATCTCTACAACTGAAGACAGGCTCAGAGGATTCCGCGACCAGTGCCATCTGCACCATATCAGTTTCGACGTCGTGCGTGCCGGTTTTGACATCGACGACGGCTACGAAGCCATGAAACAGGCCGAGTCCTTGATGGATGGCACGACGGGTGTCGTCTGTGCCAATGACTTGTGTGCATTTGGCGTTCTGGCGAGACTTGCAGAAGTGAGTATCCCGGTGCCGGAAAGAATGTCAGTCACTGGTTTTGACGACATCGCATTTGCGAGGATCTTCAGGCCGTCGTTGACGACGGTGCGACAGCCAACCTATGAGATGGGGCGGCGGGCCGTGAGAGCGATTCTCGACATGAGAGCCGGTCATGTGTCGCGTCAACCGGTGGTTCTCCCGACGGAGCTTGTGGTCAGGGATTCGACTGCGCTTCGGAGTACTTCTGTAGAGCACCTTTCGGCAACTACCCTGTAGTCATGGTTGTATCATTCGGTAGCATCAACATGGACCTCGTTGTCCGCTGCGAGCGTGTGCCAGACCAGGGTGAAACCATTGTCTCGACTGGATGGCTCACGAACCCCGGTGGAAAGGGTGCGAACCAGGCAGTGCAGGCTGCCCGACTGGGAGCGGAGACTTTCCTGGTGGGTCGTGTGGGATCAGACGCTTTTGGGCGGGACGTGATGAATGGGTTGTCGGCCTATGGAGTGGATCTTAACGGCGTCATGGTGGATCCAGTCTTGCCGACAGGAGTTGCGTTCATCCTGGTGGAGACAGGCGGCGAGAATCGCATTGTGGTCGTCCCCGGTGCCAACGGCGCTGTCGGGGTCACCGAACTCAAGACTCTGGAGAAGTTGCTGCGGCCCAGGGTCGTTCTGTTGCTGCAGTGCGAAATCCCATTTGCGATCGTTCTTGAAGCTGCTCGTATAGCGCACCTGAGAGGAGCTACGGTCATCCTTGATCCCTCCCCATGGGAGTCCGTTACGATGAGGCCGACAGTGTTCGCCGACGTGGACTATCTCATGCCGAATGAGGGTGAGACACGTGGGCTCGCCGGAACCAGCGACATCAAAGAGGCCGCAGCAGTCCTTCTGGGTCTGGGCGCACGAACCGTCATCGTGAAACGGGGAGACAAGGGTGCATTTGCGATTGGTGCGTTCGAGAGTCCTGAGGTGCCCGCCTTTTCGGTGGTATCGGTCGATACAACGGCTGCAGGCGATTCTTTCCAGGGAGCGTTTGCTGCCTCGATAGACCTGGGGTTTGACCCCGAGATGGCACTCCGCCGGGCGATGGCTGCGGGTGCGCTTACGGTAACGCGGCCGGGTGCTCAGCAATCGATGCCGGATGAAGTGGAACTCACTGCGTTTCTTGAGTCAAGGCTGCGCACAGGCGACCGAATGCCCAGAGCAGCAGACCTGAAGGACAAAGGAGAAGAGTCGACATGAAGAGAATACTATGCATATTGCTTGCGCTCATGATCATGGGTTTGTCATTTTCCGGTTGCAAGCCGACAGCAACTGGTCCTAAGACCGACAAAGTCGTCTACGTCATCAATGGGGCCCTCGGCGACAATGCATTCTACGACTCCGGCCAGAAGGGTATTGACGCGATCAAGAAGCAGTATGGGGTTCAAACCAGAACGATCGAATGCAACTTCGATGCCGGCAAGTATGAACCCGCGCTGGAAGCCGCTGCACAGTACAGTGACGTCGTGTTCGTTATTTCCTATGCTTTCGAGGACAACTTGAAGGCAATAGCCGACAAGTATCCGAACAAGATCTTCGTCAACATCGACACGATCGTTCAGAACAGCAAGAACACGATAACGTCCGCCAAGTACATTGAGGAAGAGAGCGCGTTCCTCGCGGGTGTCTGTGCCGGTCTTACGACGACGGACATGAGTATCAAGAACATCAACGCCGACAAGATCGTCGGTGTGGTAGCCGCGGGCGACGATCCGGTTACCATGGCGTTTGTAAAGGCCTATAAGGACGGCGTCCACTACATCGATAAGACTATCAAGGTCGAGCGCGTCGTGCTCGCCAGCGTTTGGAACGATCCCGCCAAGGGCAAGGCGGCGGCTATCAGTCTATACGACAAGAAGTGCGATGTGGTATTTCAGGTAGCGGGTGAAACCGGCCTTGGTGTTTTGCAGGCTGCCAAGGAGCGTGGTTTGTACGCGATCGGCGTCGATACGAACCAGAACAACATCGAACCCGGCTATGTCATCGCATCGGATATCAAGGATGTCGGCAAGACCATTGAAGGCATCTACAAGACAATCAGGGATGGTAGCTACAAGCTTGGCCAGGTCATCAAGTATGGACTGAAGAGTGGTAACATCGACCTTGTGACTGACGCGACGGTACAAGTTCTTCCAAAGAGCATTCTGGATCGCATCAGCAAAGTCCGCCAGCAGATCATCGACGGCACGCTCGTCGTCAAGACGTACCAGTAGGACACCTGTTTGTGGTACGTGACGTCCTGATCGACCTGCAGCACATCACCAAGGTGTTTCCCCCGGACACGGTCGCGCTTGCTGACGTGTCGGTATCGTTTGAAGCCGGTGAGATCCACGCACTGGTTGGGGAGAATGGAGCCGGGAAGAGCACGCTTATGAAGGTGTTCTACGGCCTCGAGCGTCGGGACACAGGGGACATCTTCTTCAGAGGCGCCAAGGTTGACTTCAGGACGCCACATGAGGCGATTGCTGCCGGAATAGGCATGGTGCATCAGGAGATCCTGCTTATTCCGGAATACACGGTATGGCAGAATGTCGTTCTGGGCGCCGAGCCCGTCCGAGCCTTCGGGACAATCGACGCTCACAGGGCGCGTGAAGCGGTGCGCCAGAAGATCCAGGAGTTTCAGTTCAACCTGGATCTTGACGCATTCGTAGGGGATATTTCGGTAGCTGCGCGCCAAAAGGTCGAGATTCTCAAACTGCTGTACCGGAATGTCTCCGTGCTTATTCTAGACGAGCCGACGGCAGTTCTGACGCCTCAGGAGATCCCTCAGTTGTTCACCGAGCTGGCTCGTCTCAGAGACAAAGGGCACACGATCATCTTTATTTCCCACCGGCTCGACGAAGTCCTGACCTTGAGCGATCGCGTGACCGTCATGCGGCGCGGCAAGATCGTAGGTACGTCCGCTGCGTCTGAGCTCACGAAAGAGGATCTGGCTCGGCAGATGGTAGGCAGAGAGGTCCTGTTCACATCGCGGCGCCAGCCACAGGAACCCGGAGAGATCGTCTTCCGTGCGCAAGGGCTGAATTGCAGCGACACCGAGCATCGCGCAAGACTGCATGACGCAAACGTCGAAGTGCGTGCCGGCGAGATCGTTGGCGTTGCCGGCGTCGAGGGGAACGGTCAGTTCGAGCTGGTGAACGCAATCATGGGTCTCGCCACAATGACATCGGGGACACTCGAGGTGAATGGCCAAGACATTACGCATGCCGACATCCTGACCAGACGGACTCTGATCTCCTTCGTTCCGCAGGATCGAGGCAAGATGGGTGCCAGTGTCAACGCTTCCGTCCTGGAAGACGCCATCATGACGCATCATATACTTGATCCGGGTTTCAGTACCTGGAGGGGTCTCGGCCTCGACTACCGACGCGCAGCTGCGTTCACTGAGCAGATACGGAAACAGTTTGACGTGAGCATGGGCAGTGCGGGAGATGCGTTCCATTCATTGTCGGGAGGCAACCAGCAGAAGGTGGTTCTCGGTCGCGAGCTGTTGCTGGAAACGCCGTTCGTTCTCATGGACCAGCCGACGCGGGGCCTGGACGTCGGTTCCATCGAATATGTCCATCAGCTGCTCCTGGACCTGCGAAGCAAGAAACGAGCGGTCCTGCTGGTATCGGCCGACCTCGACGAACTCTTCATGGTGGCCGACCGCATCGTCGTCATGTGCCAGGGTGACGTGGTCGCGGACCTTGCAACGGACGCGACGAATCGCGAGGAGGTCGGGTACTACATGCTTGGGGGAAAGGAAGCTGCACATGCGAAAACAGGCTCTTAGCGGGATTCTCGGCGTCCTGGCGGCCTTCGCCATTGGAGCGCTCGTGCTGGCGC
>NZ_QXIU01000206.1 GCF_003570935.1 Candidatus Cryosericum odellii | reverse complement strand
GTGGACTACCTCATGCCGAACGAGGGTGAGGCACGTGCGCTTGCCGGAACCACCGATCTCAAAGAGGCTGCAGCAGTCCTTCTGGGCTTGGGCGCACGGACCGTCGTCGTGAAGCGGGGAGAAAAGGGTGCATTTGCGGTTGGCGCGTTCGAGAGTCCTGAGGTGCCCGCCTTTTCGGTGGTATCGGTCGATACGACTGCTGCAGGCGATTCTTTTCAGGGAGCATTTGCCGCGTCGATAGACTTGGGGTTTGACCCCGACATGGCGCTCTACTGGGCGATGGCTGCGGGTGCGCTTACGGTAACGCGGCCGGGTGCTCAGCAATCGATGCCGGACGAAGTGGAAGTGACTGCGTTTCTTGAGGCAAGGCTGCGCAAGGAAGACTGGATGCCCAGAGCAGCAGATCTGAAGGACAAAGGAGAAGAGTCGACATGAAGAGAATACTGTGTATATTGCTTGCGCTCATGATCATAGGCCTGTCATTTTCCGGTTGCAAGCCGACAGCAACTGGTCCTAAGACCGACAAAGTCGTCTACCTCATCAATGGAGCCCTTGGCGACAATGCGTTCTACGATTCTGGCCAGAAAGGGATCGACAATATCAAGAGCCAGTATGGAGTCGAGACCAGAACGATCGAGTGCAACTTCGATGCAGGCAAGTACGAGCCCGGATTGGAGGCTGCTGCACAATACAGCGACGTCGTGTTCGTCATTTCCTATGCGTTCGAGGACAACCTGAAAGCGATGGCTGACAAGTATCCAGACAAGATCTTCGTCAACATCGACACGATCGTTCAGAACAGCAAGAACACGATAACCTCCATCAAGTACATCGAAGAAGAGAGTGCGTTTCTCGCGGGCGTCTGTGCCGGTCTTACAACGACAGATATGAGCATCAAGAATGTCAACGCCGACAAGGTCGTCGGCGTTGTCGCAGCGGCGGATGATCCCGTCGTGATGGCTTTTGTAAAGGCCTATGAGGACGGTGTGCATTATATTGACAAGGCCATCAAGGTCGAGCGCGTCGTGCTCGCTGGCATTTGGGATGACCCGGCCAAAGGCAAGCAGGCCGCCCTTAGTCTCTATGACAAGAAATGCGATGTGGTATTCCAGGTAGCTTCTGAAACCGGCCTTGGTGTTCTGCAGGCAGCCAAGGAGCGTGGTCTGTACGCAATCGGCGTCGATACGAATCAGAACGATATCGAACCCGGTTACGTCATCGCATCGGACATCAAGGACGTGGGCAAGACCATCGAAGATGTCTACAAGACGATCAAGGACGGCACGTACAAGCCGGGTCAAGTTCTGAAGTACGGTATGAATACTGGTACTGTTGATTTGGTGACCGAGGCGAAGGTGCAAGTTCTTCCGCAGAGCATTCTCGATCGCATCAGTAAAGTCCGTCAGCAGATCATCGACGGTACGCTCGCGGTCACCAAGTACCAGTAGGACGGGCTGTTTGTGGCACGTGACGTCCTGATCGACCTGCAGCACATCACCAAGGTGTTTCCCCCGGACACCGTCGCGCTTGCTGACGTGTCGGTATCGTTTGAATCCGGCGAGATCCACGCGCTGGTCGGAGAGAACGGAGCTGGGAAGAGCACGCTCATGAAGGTGTTCTATGGCCTCGAGCGCCGAGACGCAGGGGACATTTTCTTCAGGGGTGCCAAGGTCGAATTCAGGACGCCACGTGAAGCGATTGCCGCCGGGATAGGTATGGTGCACCAGGAGATCCTGCTCATTCCGGAGTACACGGTATGGCAGAACATCGTCCTGGGCGCCGAGCCCGTCAGCGCTTTCGGGACAATCGATGTTCATAGGGCGCGTGAAGCAGTGCGCCAGAAGATCGAGGAGTTTCAGTTCAACTTGGATCCTGACACACTGGTAGGAGATATCTCGGTGGCTGCACGCCAAAAGGTCGAGATCCTCAAACTACTCTACCGGAATGTCTCCGTGCTTGTTCTGGACGAGCCGACGGCGGTTCTGACACCTCAGGAGATCCCCCAGCTGTTTACCGAATTGGCGCGTCTCAGGGACAAAGGACACACGATCATCTTCATATCTCACCGGCTGGACGAGGTCCTGACCTTGAGCGATCGGGTGACCGTCATGCGGCGTGGCAAGATCGTAGGTACGTCCGCTGCGTCTAAGCTCACGAAAGAGGATCTGGCTCGGCAGATGGTGGGAAGAGAGGTCCTGTTCACATCGCGGCGCCAGCCTCAGGAACCCGGAGAGATCGTCTTCCGTGCGCAAGGGCTGAATTGCAGCGACACCGAGCATCGCGCAAGACTGCATGACGCAAACGTCGAAGTGCGTGCCGGCGAGATCGTGGGAGTGGCCGGCGTCGAGGGGAACGGCCAGTTCGAGCTGGTGAACGCAATTATGGGTCTGGTCCCAATGACATCAGGGACACTTGAGGTGAAGGGGAAGGATATTACGCATGCCGACATCCTGACCAGACGGACGCTGATTGCGTTCGTTCCTCAGGACAGAGGAAAGATGGGTGCGAGTTTGGCGGCGTCCATTTTGGAGGATGCCATTATGACACACCACATCCTTGACCCACGGTTTCGCACGTGGAAGGGGCTTGGACTCAACTACCGGCATGCAGCCGAGTTTGTTGATCAGATTCGAGACCAGTTTGCTGTCAACATGGGGCACTTATCGGATCCGTTCCATTCGCTGTCGGGAGGCAACCAGCAGAAGGTGATTCTTGGTCGTGAGCTATTGCTGGAAACGCCGTTCGTCCTTATGGACCAGCCGACGCGAGGCTTGGACGTCGGTTCCATCGAATATGTCCATCAGCTGCTCCTGGCCCTGCGAAGCAAGAAACGGGCTGTCCTGTTGATATCGGCCGACCTCGACGAACTCTTCATGGTGGCCGACCGCATCGTCGTCATGTGCCAGGGCGACGTGGTCGCGGACCTTGCCACGGACGCGACGAATGGTGAAGAGGTCGGGTACTATATGCTCGGGGGAAAAAAGGATGCTGCACATGCGGAAACAGACTCTTAGCGGGATTCTCGGCGTCCTGGCTGCGTTCGTCATTGGAGCGCTCGTGCTGGCGC
>NZ_QXIU01000205.1 GCF_003570935.1 Candidatus Cryosericum odellii | reverse complement strand
CATTGGAGCGCTCGTGCTGGCGCTTCAGGGGTTCAATCCGGTTGCGACCTACGGTGCACTGCTCCAGTACTCGTTGTTCAGTGCGTCGGGATTCACTGCTACGTTGACGCGAGCCGTTCCCCTGATCCTGACAGGACTCTCAGCTTCGATCGCGTTTGCTTCCGGCCCCGTGAACCTTGGACAGCCGGGTCAGCTCGAGATGGGGGCCTTGGGTGCGACACTGATCGGGTTGTTCGTCCACCTGCCTTCAGCATTCCTTATCCCGCTTTGTATCCTGGCAGCCTTGGTTGGTGGGGCGTTATGGTCGGGGCTTGCGGCGCTGCTCAGACGCGCTTTCGCCATGGATGAGTTCATTGTCACGCTCATGCTCAACTTCATCGCTGACTACTTCGCATTGTGGGTCATCACGTACCCGCTGTTTGACCCCTCAGCTTCGAGTCCCATGACCAGGTCCATCAACACCGCTGCATGGCTGCCCGATCTGGGAGGGGTGAACACAAGTGTATTGTTTATGGTGCTTGCAGCAGTTGTCTGCTGGCTGATCATGAGTAGAGGCCGCAGTGGGTATGAATGGCGCATGACCGGGCAGAACCCACTGTTTGCGAGGATCGGCGGATGCAAGGTGGACGCCAACTATGTCCGCGTCATGCTGGTCACCGGAGCCCTCGCGGGGCTTGCCGGAGGGCTGATGATCATGGGTGGCCCCCATCGTTTTGTCAAGGGGCTGGGCGCTAACTATGCCTGGGACGGTATCATGATTGCAGTCGTAGCCAGCAATGGCATCTCGGGGACGTTCCTCTATGGGTTGCTCTTCAGCGCATTGCAACAGGGCGCCATCGGTATGGAACTCGTCACTGCCGTTCCTTCCGAGTTCATCGACGTGCTGCAGGCAGTCATCGTTCTGGTTGTGGTCGCAGGCAGGGTTTCACTGAACATGGTGTTTGACCGCTTGGCGACCCGGCGAAAACTGAAGGAGAGGGCTCAGTGAATGTCCTGTTCGGGCTTGTCTCGGCCATGCTCGTCGGAGCCACCCCGATCCTGCTTGCGGCTATTGGTGGGACATTCACCTTCTATGCCGGTATCTTCAACATTGCCATGGAAGGAATGATGCTGGTCGGTGCGTTCTGTGCTGTTCTCGGGTCGTTCTTCCTGCACAGCTGGTTCCTTGGCGTTCTGTGCGCGATAGCCGGGGCGCTGGTCATAGCTGCTATCTTCGTTCTGTTTGCAGTGAGACTCCATACCGATGAGTTCTTGACGGGCATAGCGCTGAACCTGTTCGCGGTGGGCCTGACGACGTTCCTGCTGCGCGATATCTTTCACGTCAAGGGAGCCTTTACCGATGCAGGCATCCACGCGATTCCAGCCGTGAAGCTGCCGCTGATCGATGGCATTCCCTATCTGGGCAGGTTGCTGAGCGGGTACAACCTCATCGTTTACGTCGCCGTCCTGGCAACCGTGCTCTCCGCGTTCGTCATCTTCAGGACTCGTTTCGGGCTCCGGCTCCGCGCCGCAGGTTACAATGCCGCGTGTCTGAGTTCGAGTGGTGTTCCGGCATCGGCTATACGTATCTGGTCACTCATTGTGTGCGCTGTATGCTGTGGTCTCGCGGGCGCGTATCTCTCTCTTGGCTACGTGCGGCTGTTTTCCGAGAACATGTCCGCTGGACGTGGCTGGATCTCGCTGACGGCAGTCATTCTCGTCAGTGGGAATCCCTGGGGCATCGCGATCATCTCTCTCGTGTTTGGGTTCTTCGACGGACTGACGGTGTTTCTGCAGGGCAGTCGCATCCCCACACAGTTCACGGCCATGATCCCCTACGTCGCGACACTTGGTTCCCTGTACCTGTATTCCGTTCGCAAGAGAAGGAGGCAGGCATGAGAATCGAGGCATGGCAGGAGGAACGTGACGTACGGCGTTCTGCCGTTCCGCTGGACCGGCGCCTGCATCCAAGCAACTGGTCTGAGCAGACCGTAGCCGACAAGGGCCAGGATGAGATGATGTTCATGCTCTGGGAGAGTCGTGTGCCAGGATCAGGTGCTCCCGAGTGTCTCTATCGTGGGGCAGCTCAGTCGATGGAGAATCAGGGCTTCGATGAAAGTGTGGCAGTATCGCTTATCCCGGAAGGCTTACGCTTGGCTCGCACTGGAGACGTTCCTGCGCTGCGCAGACTCACCGCTCATTACCTCGACGCACTGTTTGCTGCACCGCAGGATCCCTTGTGTTCCTACCTCGGGTTCGAATACCCGGTTTCGTGGGACGAAGTTCTGTCTCGCCTGCCTGCGGCTGGCACGCCGCAAGACGAGCAGCCGGATAGTGTCGAGGAGAAGACATTGACTGGATGGGTCGGCCAGCTTGCGGGTGGTGCATTTGGCACTGCCATCGAGGGATATACGGGCCAACGTATCTCAGAGGTCTATGGCGACGTCCGTTCCTATGTCACAGATCCCGAGACGATGAACGACGACGTTGTCTATGAGCTGGCGTTCCTTGACGCGTTCGAGTCACATGGACGCGGTCTTACGTCGCAGGACATTGCCGACGAATGGTTGCGGCAAATACCTTTTGGCTGGTCGGCAGAATGGATTGCTATCCAGAACTTGCGTGCTGGTCTCACTCCGCCCGAATCGGGAAGCTACCGAAATCCGTATTCGGATTGGATTGGTGTTCAGATGCGCGGGATGATTTGCGGGATGCTGGCACCGGGACAGCCACTTGAGGCGGTAAGGCTTGCTCATCTCGACGGGGTCG
>NZ_QXIU01000204.1:1384-2557 GCF_003570935.1 Candidatus Cryosericum odellii | reverse complement strand
GACGTTGCGTTCAATATCATACAGGTATGCGGTGAGGTTGGCCAGGTATCCCAGGTGAGCAATCTGCGCTGCGAAGAAGACTGTTGGTGTAGCGACGTAGAAATATTCCCACCGCTTGAGGCGCCACGCACTGAAGATGTGTCGATGCACCGACGCAGCAGCTGTCATGTTCACGTCAAACAGCGGTTGCCTGGCCCATCCGAAATTGACCAGGCCGTTGCCGTTGATCATCGAAAGCGGCTCGGTGTGCTCGCCCACTATTTCCCCCTGTCTCAGTCTGAAAAGGCTAGACCGAATGGTGTAGTTTCGTGGCTTCTTCCGGCAACGAGGTTTCGGCTATTCCATCCAGGAACGGATTTTCTTCTCTGCGTCAGCCAGTCGGTCGCGTTCACGTTCGTCGGTCGTATAGCTGGAATAGATGTGCAGTACCGGGCGGTCTCTGTCAGGCAGCACGAGGGTGTACCCGTCTTCCTCGCGTTCTTTGACCCCTTCGACGAACTCCGCAGTGTCACGATAGAGCTCGCTCATGCGGCGCATGATGGTTCCCTTGGACTCCCACGGGCACGGCAGTTCGAGGTGGCTGGGATCCCGGGCCGGTGTCTCCTGTTTTAGCGCGACGAGGTCTTCTCCTGTCTTGGCAAGCGTCTCAAGGAGAAAACCGATGGAGAGCATACCGTCATAGAAAGGGACAGCACGGGAGAAGATGAAGCCTCCCAGGATGTCCGCGCCAGCGTCGGTATTTGTCGCTTCGTGGATGATGTTGCGTGGTAGCGTCGAGCACCAGTGCACATCGACGCCCTGATTCTTGACGTACCGTTCCAGCTCGATGGATGCCGTAATGGGAAGGGTAACCGAGTTCAGGACCCCGGACCGATGTCTGGAGCCAATTATGAGTGCCGTGGCACGAGTATCAGAAAGGATCTCACCGCTCCGGTCCACGAGAAAGATCTTCTCGCCGGAGGCGTCCAGGATCACGCCGAACGATGTTCCCAGCGACTTGACCATGGAAGACAGCTTGCGTTTGGCGTCCCGGAACTCAGACGCCGTCCTCACCGCTCGTCGCCCGTCAGTGTAAGCGTGCAGTGAGATGATCTCGAGGCCAAACTCTCCTGCAATGGCAGGGAAGAACTGGACGGGAGTGCCATACGAGTAGTCGATGACAAACCGGATGCC
>NZ_QXIU01000204.1:0-1342 GCF_003570935.1 Candidatus Cryosericum odellii | reverse complement strand
GAAAGATCGAACCCTGATCGGTCATAGAATCGTATCGTTGTGAGTCGACGGTCGAATGGTGAACGCATGACGTGAACGCCACCGCTGCCCGCGAAGGACTTTACGGTGAACCGTGCCAGGGGCACTGGAGCTGCCTGGAGGTCCATGACGCGTACGCCAGTGCTCATGAGGCCTCCGATGAGCGAACGTTTGAGCATGCGTGAAGACTGGTGGTCGTCGCGCGCAGTGAAAACGACCGAACCCTTGCCAAGGAAGGTACCATAGGCACAGCCCAGCTTGGCACACATTTCCGGAGTGACTTCGACGTTGTTGACACCGACGATGCCATAAGAGCCAAACAGAGCTCTTGACCAGGCCTTGCCCCAAACGACGTTGCTCGTGACGGTGGAGCCTGGTTCGACAGTCTTGCCCGGCCAGATCTCGATCTGGGACTTGAGGACAGATCCTTGACCAATGATGCAATCGTCAGCCACCGTGTTGTCGCCCTCGAGAAGGACGTCCTTACCGATGTGGACGTTCTTGCAGACGATAGAGTTGAAGATACGAGCTCCCGACTCTACGACGACGCCGTCCCACAGGACTGAGTTGTCGATGTTTGCTCCACTCTGGATAACTGCATGGTCGCCGATGAAGGAACTGCGCACGCGTGCTTCGCCGATAGTCGTGTCCTTGCCGATAAGGACTGAGCCGTCAAACCCCTTGAAGCTCGAGATCTGGCTTCCTTCGCCGACCCAGACATCATTGCCGATGCCACCGATGCGTTCGCCCTGGGTCTCAAGGTCGACCCTTCCTTTCAGCACGTCTCCATGCGCGTGTTTGTACTCGCGGATGTTGCCGACATCGCGCCAGTAACCCGGAGCGATATACCCGAACAGCGGCTGATTGTGCGCTAGCAGGGAGGGGAAAAGGTTCTTCGAGAAGTCGACTTCCTTGTCGTCAGGAATGTCATCCCAGACGGACGGCTCCAGGACATAGATCCCTGTGTTCACAGTGTCAGAGAAAACTTCTCCCCATGATGGTTTCTCAAGGAAGCGTACGATATGCCCTTCGGAGTCGGTGATGACAATGCCATACTCCAGAGGGTTATCCACTCGCGACAGAGTAATTGTCGCAGCTGCCTTGTGTTCGCTATGGTACTGAACTGCTTTGGTGAGGTCGATATCAGTGACGATGTCGGCTGCAATGACCAGGAACGTCTCCTGCAGGGTGGCTCGCGCAAGCCCAACAGCTCCGGCGGTTCCAAGGTCCTCCTGACTGATGACATACTCGATCTTTACACCGAAATCGCTGCCGTCACCGAAGTAGCTGCGTATGGCATCGGGCTGGTGATACAGGATGACAA
>NZ_QXIU01000203.1 GCF_003570935.1 Candidatus Cryosericum odellii | reverse complement strand
TTGCAACAACTGAACTTCTCTCAAGCTCGCCATCGGCGAACACCTTTCACAAATGGCGCGATATGACTGATTTGTCTCGTTCAAAAAGGGTGGCCATCTGATCCAGATTCAACCAGACCGTGTCGTGTTCAAGCTGCACATCCAGTTTCGCCGTACCATCGGGAGCGTTGTACAGGATGATCTCGCCACCACGAGCGCCGGCAATCGGCGAGAAGCTCTTGTCTTGTTCTATCAGGTCATGTTTCCGCTTGTTCGGCATCACCTTCCTCCTCACGTTCGGCGTCAACTGTCGAAACGGCGACGCCACTGTTTTCGCATACTAATAGTATAGCATCATTAACAAAGGCTAGCCACGAGCAGGGTGGAATACGTAGGACGATATGTGAGACACTGCTCAATAGACACTTGGTGGTACATTGAGAAGGACAAAGGCTGGATTCCCGCCTGCGCGGGAATGACGGACCAAAGGCAAGGGATGGATTCCCGTCTCCGGGGAGAGTACCCCTCAGAAGTACCCCTCGCATGGGAATAAAGTGCTCGGGGGCCTTACACTGAAGGGCTCGGGGGGAATGACGCGTTTCTTGTCGCCCCCGCGGAGGCGGGGGTCCATGCGTCGAAACAGGAGTGGATTCCCGCCTGCGGGGGAATGACAGGCCAACTGACTCTACTCTGCATTGACGATGTCCTCCGTGGCGACATTGATGTAAAGGCGCGTGGAGCGTGACAGGATCTTGTGTGGGGCAGTGGGATCGAACCATGCATATCCCGCGGTTGAAGCGACCGGGATGCGTGCAGCAAGCCAGGACGGATGCCAGTCGAGCAGCTGGGCAAGGACAAGCAGCCGGCGACGCACAACGTCACTGTCATAACGAAAGGCTGCATGCGCCATGGCGACCGGTGATAAGACATGTGTGCCCGCCTTGATAGCCTTGGCGACCTCGACGATGCCGCCGCACAAGTCGAGACGGTCGAGGCAGTCGAGAATGGTCTTCTCGGGAGTCGTCACCGTTATCGTACCGTCTTCGGCAGCGAGAGACGTGATGCCCCAGAAGCGGGACGGCTGTACGTGGACAATGCGTACTTGAAGTTCCCGGATGGACGTGGTTATCGTTCTTCCTGGCGTCGGCGTCTGGATGATCACCGTGGGGGGAAGTTGCTCGGTGAGGTGGTGGTAGCCGAGGGCCGTCCAATACGCAAGCGCGGACGGTTGGACTACGTGCAGCGCTTCCACGAGATCGAGAGGGTAGGAACGACCCATGACGTGCAACGAGTAGACGCCGCGTCGCAGGCGGGTTGCCCAGCCACGCTGAACCCACCGGCGGGTCTCCACCCAGACGCGTGAGTCCTCCCACTGGCTGACGCGTCGTACATCATCCACACTGAACACAGATGGGAGCCTTGCCAGCACCTCACGTGTCGTCATGTTCTTGTCACCGTATGCATCTGACATGCTGATACTATACACAAATGTATAGTTATAGCAAGTGAAATGCAGAAAGTGTGTATATCATGGGGGCATACTTCATGTTCCGTGATCTGTTACGCGCGAGGTGCGCAGACAAGGACAAGACTGGATTCCCGTCTGCGCGGCAGAACGCCCCTCAGAAGCGCTCCTCGCCTTACACTGAAAGGCTCGGGGGGGAAAAGGACGGACCAAAGGAAAGGCTCCCCCGGAGGTTTGTGTCTCCGAGGGAGCCTCTTGGCTGTTTCCTTAATAGTTGCGTGTTACGGTAGACCGAGGATTGGGAATCCTGTGCTACCAGCAGGCCGGTCTCTCTTTGTTGGAGCGACGGACGTGACCGGAGTAATCCTGGCGATCTCCCTCTTCACCTTCGGGTCCGTGGTGAGAAGGTCATACTGTACTTGCAAGTTCATCCAGAAGGAAACAGTAGTACCAAAGTACCGGGAGAGCCTGCGAGCAGTATCCAGGCTAATGCTGCGTTTGCCGTGGATAATCTCTGAAACGCGAGTCGGCGGCAATTTAGCATCACGAGCCAAGCGATACGCTGTAATGCCATATGCATCCAAAAACTCACTCTTCAGAATCTCTCCGGGTGTAGGTTCATGCAGTGTGTTCATAATGTCACCCCCTAAGCTAGTGATAATCAGTGATCGATACTTCTGTAGCTTCACCATTGTTGAAGTAGAAGCAGATCCTCCACTGGTCGTTGATACGAATGGACATCTGCCCCGCTCTGCTGCCTTTGAGTTTCTCCAACCCATTGCCTCTCGGTACATCAAGATCAATCCAGGATGATGCCGCATTGATCCTCCGAAGCTTATTCAGAGCCGCCTGTTGAATGTCCGGCGGCAGCTTTGACGAAAACCGCTTGTTCCACACCTTTTCCGTCTCTTTGTCGCCGAAGGACGTAATCATGGCAGCATGATAACGTTAGGCGTTACTATTGTCAAGCGACAGTATAAAAGAAATGTGTGTTCAAGGTTCACCTCATTCTTCTATCCATTGTGATTGGGGTCAGCTGGTAAATAGGCACGCAGTGGTACATCGGCGAGATGAAGGGATGGATTCCCGCCTGCGGGGAGAAGCACCCCTCAGAAGCGCCCCTCGTATTGAAAAGAAATGCTTGGGGGCCTTGAAGAACGCCTCGCATCTTGGACAAAAGGATGCGAGGGACAAAAGGGCTCGGGGGAATGACGGGCAAGGGAGGGACAATTCCGCAAATATTAACTTATTGCGGAAGGCGACTCCGCAAATATTGACTTATTGCGGAGGATTGGTACGATAAGGGTATGAAATCTCTCAATGAGCTTGGTGAACTGCAGCTGCATTCGCGCGACATAGCACGCCGCATCACGCCATGGCTTAAGGAGCACGAAGCGATTGTGATCTCTGGCGGCCGCCGGACAGGCAAGACCTCCCTGATGTACCTGCTGGGACAGCAGATGTCGGGCCCGGCCCACGTGCTCGACATGGAAGTTCCCGAGGATCGCGACATCGCCCTGGCTGGGCCTGACGCGCTGGAGCAGGTGACGGGCGGAGGGACGGTCTTTATCGACGAGATCCAGCATCTGCCGGACTTCCCGCGGTTCATCAAGCTGTGCGTCGACTATCACCCACACCTCAAACTGGTCGTCTCCGGGTCGTCATCGTTGGCAATTGCCCGCGGGTTCAGCGACGAGTTGGTCGGGCGCATCGTGATGTTTGAGCTGTCGGTCCTGTCCTTTCGGGAGTATCTTGACTTCAGGGGCTACGGGTCGCTGGCGGGTGTGAAGACGGCGCAGGGAGAGGTGTTGCCACAGGTCGACGGTCTGTTCAGCGAGTATCTCCAGTACGGTGGTTACCCCCGCGTGGCGCTGCTGGCAACGGCCGAGATGAAAATGCAGTACCTTGGCGACCTCATCCGCGTCTACGCACAGCGCGATGTCGACGCGCTGACAAGGATTGGCGATGATGCTGCATTCGAACGGTTCATTCATGCCGTGTCAGTGAGTGCCGGCTCGATGGTGAACGTCCGTGAGATTGCGTCGGACATCGGTGTCTCGGACAAGACGCTGGCGCGCTACCTGCAGATCCTGCAACAGCTGTATCTGGTGCACCTGGTGCCGCCGCTGGCGCGCAACGTCCGGTCCGAGGTCAAGCGGACGCCCAAGCTATACTTCGGTGATACCGGGCTGCTCAATTGGGCTCGTGGCAGTTTCCTATCCATCGAACAACGAGGGGATGCCGGCGCTATTGCCGAGAACTATGCGTTTCTCGCGCTGAGCCGTACCCTCCGACAGGGCGAGCGACTGCACTACTGGCGCAAGACGTCTGGTGCCGAGGTCGACTTCGTCGTCGCTGACGGCGACCCGCTGCCGGTGGAGGTCAAGTGGAGCGGTGACCCAGCTCCTGGACATGGGTTCACCTCGTTTCTCGAGCAGTATAAGCCACCTCGGGCTGTCGTCCTGACGCGCGGCGTCATGCGGTCTGGAACCGTTGCATCTGTTCCGGTGGAATACCGGCCATTGCAGACCTTTGAATTGGGGTCAGCTGGTAAATAGACACCCAGTGGTACATCGGCGAGATGAAGGGATGGATCTCCGCCTTCGCGGAAATGACAGAACTTCGCCAGAGGGACGGCGAATGTACCACCCTGAACTAATTACCAGCTGACCCCAAAGGCTTCTATATCTTTCCGCAGGCCTTCATAAGCGCCCAAGCCAAGATGTTGTAATCCACTTGTCCGTTCCAATCTACGGGAGGGGTCATGATGCCCTGGTCGATCGCCCATTGCTGTGCCACAGAGAGCTTGGGCGTGGGCTGAACCACGGGCGCAGACACCGGGGCTGGAGCAGGGACGGGAGCAGGAATTCCCCAGGCCCCGAAGTCGGCCTGCTTCGATTCGTTCAAATCCACGGATGCGCCACCAACCGTCTGGCCGTTACTATATTGGAGAATGTGGCTATGAGTTGAAACCTTCCCGGCCGACCACGCATACGTTTGCCAAAAGAACCGCGCTGAACCATTCGTGAAGCATCGCTCTACAACAGCATAACTGCCATAAACCCCGACGCGATTGGCCCCGATACTGTCGGCAGCACCACGGAGGTACTCATCAATAGCTGCCTGACCTGCCCCTGTGGTTTCGTAGTCTACCGCAAAGTAGACAGGCCTGATGTCGGGAAAGCCGACTGATCGAGCCTGAGTGAGTGCCGTCTGCCCATCAGCTTTGCCGGCGGCATGCCCTTCTTTCGCCCTCCCCGCAT
This sequence comes from Candidatus Cryosericum odellii, assembly GCF_003570935.1. Lineage (GTDB taxonomy): Bacteria > Caldisericota > Caldisericia > Cryosericales > Cryosericaceae > Cryosericum > Cryosericum odellii. The sequence goes on along the minus strand of NZ_QXIU01000203.1, from coordinate 13,963 downwards.
ATTGCTCGTAAACAAGCACCAGACCGAGTCCATGAGCGCGTATCTGGTCAGCCTCAGTTTTGGTTATGAGCTTGCTTCCGCCATCGACAGCGAGATACCGCGCAACAAAGCTATAACCCTGTTGTTTGACCGTGTCTAGATTGGGCCGTCCAAACGAGTAGTCGAGTCCTTTTGTCATGTTATCCTCCTATGACGTTCCTATTATGGATTCCATGACACAATTGAGGTCAGCTGATAATCAGCGGGCATCCGCCACTTGTCTCCCGATTCGTCTTGCCCCCCCGAGCATGTTGGTCCAATGCGAGGGGTGCTTTCGGCGCAGGCGGGCATCCAGTCCGTTCCACGTCGGTGGATTCCCGCATAAACTCTGGGAGCAATCAGCGATTTCGGGATCGAATTGCCAACATGAGGGTTAAATTTCTGACAGGCAGACATCCAAAATTTCTGGTCAGAGGACGTCTAGATATTTTCCTTGCGTTACTTGTCATGAGACTGTCCCTTTTGGCCGTTCGGTGAGCAGGTTTGTCACGATGTGGACAATGACGTCCTTTTCATCCGGCTTGCTTTCTGCGATCAACAGCGTCGTAGCCACGAGGGCGGCGTCCGAGAACCGGCGTTCGCCAGATGCGTCGTACAAGGCATTGTTCTTGTCAAGGAACCATAGAAATAGTGCAGCCCCGATGCGTTTATTTCCGTCAAAGAACGCGTGGTTCTTCACCACGAGGTATAGCAGGTTGGCGGCTTTTGCCTCGACGCCCGGGTACAGATCGGTACCGTCCCAAGTTTGTATCACTGCGCCCAGCGCGCTCTGGAGGCTGTTGTCTTTCTCCCGTCCAAACAGCTCCGAACCACCGAAGCGTCCTCGCAGGTGCTGCACGATGCGCACTGCCTCATTGTACGTCAGGGCATGGATGACTGTTGTGCCAGTAGCAGGAGCGACCACGCGCTGATAGTCGTAGTCATCCAGCAAGTCGAGCGCGAAGCTGTACTCCCCTACGACGTGCAGGAGTGCTGTTGCCTCATCTCCTGTCAGTTCTCGCCGATTGGCAACATCAGCAACCAGGCGGACGGCCTGATTGAGCTCCTGCAGGCGTCGCTCGTTGACGGTATAGCCTTTCAGGAGGTGCTCGCGCAGTACGTTCGTAGCCCAGATGCGGAACTGCGTGCCACGTTTTGAGTTGACGCGATAGCCGACAGAGATCACGACGTCCAAGTTGTAGAGGGCCACTGGTCGGTCGGCACCAGCAATGTGCATTTTTTGCACATTGCTGGTGCGATCCAGTTCACCTGAGTGGAAGATGTTCGTCAGATGCTTGCTCAGTACACTGCGCTCCGTGTCGAACAGCAGTGCCATCTGTTGTTGACTCAACCAGACCGTGTCGTGTTCAAGCTGCACATCCAGTTTTGCCGTACCATCGGGAGCGTTGTATAGGATGATCTTGCCACCGCGAGCGCCGACAATCGGCGAGGAGCCCTTGTCTTGTTCTATCAGGTCTTGTCTCCGCTTGGTCGGCATCATCTTCCTCCTCACGTTCGGCGTCAGCTATCGAAACAGCGACGTCACTGCTTTCGCATATTAGTGTAGCATCATTAACGAATTGTAGCCACGGGAAGAGTGGAATACGTGGGACGATATGTGATACGCTGCTCAATAGACTAGGGTGGTACATTGAGAAGGACAAAGGCTGGATTCCCGTCCCCGACAGAAACATTCGGGAACTACACCCCTCGCATTGGAAAGAAATGCTCGGGGGATGACGTTCCTTCGCCGAGAGCACCCCTCAGAACGCCCCTCAGAAGTACCCCTCGCATGGGAATAAAGTGCTCGGGGGCCTTACACTGAAAGGCTCGGGGGCATTGAAAAGAAATGCTCAGGGGTATTGAAAAGAAATACTCGGGAAATACGCCCCTCGCCTTGAACAAAAGGGCTCGGGGGGGAATGACGGAATTTCTCGGAGACTGGTTTACCTGCCTCGCAGTCGATGTGCCAGTCCCGTGAACCGGCTCTGGATGGTCTGCCACCCGTCGAGATGCAGGGCGATACTGCACACGACGTAGGCAAGGGCGGCGACGATGCAGACGGCCATGGTGCGGATGACCAGAGGGATGAACGCTGTGATTGGGCTGATCCACCTGAGGCCCAGCCAGGCGATGAGCCCGACGGGGACGGTTGCCAGCAGCGTCCTGAGCATCTGGGTCCAGAGCGGGTAGGTCGGGGTGGCGCGGTTCTCCGTGCGAAAGTAGCGGCGCAGGAGGAGAGCGTAGATGGCTGTGCCCAGCGTGACGGTGATGGACGTCGCCAGCGCGATGCCGGCAGCCCCCAGGTACCTGCTGAGGATGATGTTGCCGGCCATGTTGGCTCCCACGATGCCCAGACCGATGAGCAGAGGCGTCACTGTGTTCTTGAACGCATAGAAAACCATGGCCAGGACGGGCGCAATTGCCTGGAATACGAGACCCAGGGCATACATCTGGACACAGGAGGCCGTGATGGCGGTCGCGGTGGCGTCGAAGGCTCCTCGCTGGAACAGCAGACGGGTGATGGGTGTTGCCAGGACGACGATGCCTATGGACGACGGGATGACGATGTAGGCGAGAAAGGCCACAGTGCGGCGTACCTTGTCATCCATGGCATGCAGGACCGAGCCGTCCACAGCCATTGACGAGAACGAAGGAAAGACGGCTATGGCGATGGGACTGGCAAGCAGGGTGATGGGGATGGTCCAGACGCGACCTGCGAAGTCGAGTGCGGCAATTGCCCCCTCTGGCAGGCGTGAGGCGACCCAGCGGTCGACCATGACATTGAGGCTGCCTACGCCACCCGCGAGCACCAGCGGCATGAGCAAGGCGGCAAACTGCAGGATAGCCGGCCAATCCATATGCCGGACGTCGAAACGCTTCAGGAAGCCGTACCTCTTGCTTGCCAGCAGGATGACCAACGGGACGAAGTCTATGACGGCCATTGCTGTCTGGCCCAGTGTCCAGGCCCGAATGCCCATACGGGACGAGAACGCAAGCAGGCAAGCGACCAAGGCGACATTGCCTACGAGAGTCCAGAGCAACGCTACCAGGAAGCTGCTCTCGGCCTGCAGGAGGCCGGTGAACAGGCCAGTCATGATGAGCATGAAGCCCATGGGGACGAGGAGACGGGTCACCTGGACGGCCAGCGTGTAGCGGGCGCCCTCGAAGCCGCTGGCGAAGATGTGCACCAGTTGAGGGGCAAAGACCCATACGCCGACGCACACGAGCGCGAAGACGATGCCCCATACCAGCGTCACCTGGTCGACCAGCAGGCGGGCGCGTTCCGGGTCCTCCCTCTTGTGGCCCAGATACCAGGGCACGATGAGTATGCCGAGTCCTCCGGCGAAGAGGCCGAGCACCAGGCTGGGGACCATCATGCCGATGAGGAAGGCGTCCGTCTGGCCGGTGGCGCCAAACTGGCGTGCGATGACCACCTCGCGGGCGAAACCGACGAATTTGCTGAGGAATGTGACCACGGCGATAAGCACCGCCGCCTGGGCCACCGACTGGTTGTGCAGGAGGTGGATCAGGGACGATCGGCGTGACGTATTCGTTTTCTGGTCGTTCTCGGACAACACTGTGGTGCCTCCCCTTTTGGAGATAACCTTAATAGTATAGCGGCGTGACCGGGCACTGTCCAGCTATATGGGGTCAGCTGGTAAATAGGTACCCAGTGGTACATCGGCGAGGTGTGGCAGGGTTGCTGACTAAGTCCCCTTCGGGAGGCACTCAGCAATCGAGATGCGCGCCGCTGTCAGGGACACGTCATAGGTGAATGCCATGCGCCGTGCCAGCTGGTCGAGCGTTGCGTCGGACGGTCCTGGGCCTCCGGCATGGGCCTCGATGAGCACTGCGACAGTGGCAAGGACTGCTGCATGCGGGAGCAGGAGTTCGGCCGCGAAGGCGTCACAGACATGCTCGCGTCGGCACTGGTCGGGCAGGGCGTCGAGATAGCGCCGCAGGAGGATCTCGCTGAGCTCGTGCGCCAGGGTGAACCGATAACGCGCCGGCTCGTCGCGCCGCAAGCCTTCCCGGATGGCGGTGTAGGCCTCACCATGTTCAAACACAGTACAGCCCAGCACGCCCGTCGTCAGAGGGAAGTCGTCGAGGGAGGTGCACACATCGTCAGCCAGTGCGTCCAGGTCGGCGACGGTTGTCCCTGCGATGGCCCGGGGAAAGTGCTCGCGCACGTGCTGAGCATACGCTATCAGGCGCGGTGAGAGGCACGTTCTAGCCGCCACGCTTGCCCCGTTCTGGCCGGGTGCCCCGGATATAGGAGATGAAGGCGTTTACGGCCTGGATGTCGGTGGGGGACAGGTCTCCCTGGTGACGCAGAGCCACGTCCAGTTCGTCCCGGGGCTCCATGGGCTGCTCCTCCCGCATGAGATCGGCCACCTCGACGCCAAACGCGGCGGCCACCTTCGCGGCGGTCCGCAAGTTTGACGACTCCCCCTCGAGGATATCCCCGACGGCGCCGGGCGAGATGCTGGCAGCTGCTGCCAGCTCCCTTTGACTCCAGCCGCGTTGTGCAAGTAGTGTCTGGACATTCTCCTTAAACCCCATCATCTGCTCCTTTCACATTGAATGAGGAATCACATGCGCTTCAGTCGTGGCAAGCCATGCCGTGAACCGGGGCTCCACCCACGTGACACCGCACTGGAACCGTCCTGCAGCATCCTGCTGTGGTGGTGTCTACCATATTATACACGACAGCGTAAAAAGTACACACAGGAAAATGTAGGAAGTACTTGCGTTGTTCACAGATTGTGTAAAATAATCCACATGGGGAGGGATTGTGTGAAACGAAAGGATGCCTGGTTTGTACCACTGTATGATGGTCTGCGCCCTGCCATCGTCGGCATGGCGCGCCGCTACGCCCGGACGTGGGGGCTCGACGCCGATGACCTGATCCAGATTGCCGGCTATGCCCTGTGGTCTTGCTGTGGCCGGTACCAGGGCCGTCCGCTCGACGAGCAGCTGCGTATCGGCAACACTGTCGCGAGGCGGACCATGCTGCACTGGTGCGACCACGAGGGCCGTACACCCACGCACCTCGGCACGGCGGGGACGTCGCCGTGGTTCACTGCCGGCACCGGTGACGCCTTCCTGTCACCTCAGGAGGAACAATGAGCGACCTCACCGTACACCGGACGAGTTCGGACATCGCGGGACGGGTCACCCTTGGCCTCACCATGATCGACAGCCGGAAGGCTGCCATCATCCGTGACCGTTATTGGCGCGAACGCACGTGGCCGATCATCGCTAAGGAACGTCACTGCTCGGTCACGACGGCTGTCAAGCGTTTCAAGCAGGGCATGGACGACCTCAGGCGCGCCATCCTGCTGGTCGAGGGCAGGTTGCCTTTGTGATACGCTGCTCATTAGCTCAGGGTGGTACATTTGCCACCTGGCACCGAGGGACACCCGTCGCAAGGGGCAGTCTGGTGCAGTAACCAACTTCGTACTCATGAACGTCCGTTCTGAAGAGGAAAAACGTCAATTGTACATATCTTGCTATACAAGAACCCAGTTGACTTGTATAGCAAGATATATATGATGCTCGCAGGAGGCACCATATGAGCATCACGATCCGCAAAACGGGGAACAAGGAGTATGCGTACATGGCGCACCGTGATGGGGCGCGCATGGTCCAGTCCTACATCGGTCCGCTCACTCGGCCCGAGGTACGGCGGAGAGTCGACGCGGCGCAACGGGCTACGACGATGTCCTTGCATACTATGCGCCTGTTCGCCGGTGTGGATCCCAGCACCCTCTCCCTGCAGAGGGATGCCGCTGCCATCATCGCGTGTCTGCTGGAACAAGGAGACTTGGAGGACCTGCGGTGGCTCGCCGGCGTCTACCCCGAGAGTACTATCATCGATGTTGTCCTCTCCGCGAAGGACGTGTCGGCGAGGGCACGCAATTTCTGGATGGTATGGTTTGAGGTGCCCGATGCATCCTGAGTGCGTGGAAGAGAAGGCGCGTATCCTGATGAGCCGAGTGGGGCCGACCCTGGGCATGCATGGAGGGGTCTTGGCAGGGGGGACGGGGTTGGCGCTGCACCTGGGGCACCGGATTTCTGGCGACTTGGAGTTTTACACTCAGCAGGTGTTCAGATCGTCCGGCATCCTCGAGGAACTGCGGGGATTTGCCGGCATTGTGGAGACCGTGACGATGGGAGACGACGCGATGACCGTGCAGGCAGACGGCGCCCGGCTCTTGCTGATGCAGACCCTGGCGCCCTTCGGGGAGCCCACGACAAGGCTGAATGGTTGTGATGTGGCCGGTGTCGTGGATATTGCAGCCATGAAGCTGCTGGCTGTCAGTCAGGGCGGAATGCGTAGTGACTTTGTGGACTTGTATACTGTTCTCCAGACCGTCCCCTTCCGCAAGGTTGCACGCAATGCTCTGGAGCGGTATGGAGTGACCGCCCTCGAGCCGCTGGTCATCGGCAAGGGGTTTGTCTGGTTCGAGCGCGCCAACGTCGAGGAGGACCCCGTCTACGTCGGGACTCCTGTCACGTGGAACCACATCAGGGACTTTTTCCAGTCGAGTTTGCGGCAGTTCGTGTTCGACCTCGACGCCGAGCGGCAGACCCTGGAACGGGGTTATAACGGGTAAGGGCAGGGCTGGATTCCCGCCTTCGCGGGAATGACGGAAGCCCGCGGGATGTCTAGTGCTGCGTGTTCAGCGCCTGTGCGACGGCAACCGACAGCTCGTATGGGTGAAACGGCTTCTGGACCCAGCCGGTGAACCCGGCAGCAGTCGCTTCCGGCAGACGCCCATCGAGGCCGAAACCGGTGGACAGCACGGCGCGTGTCCCACTATCGATGTTCTTGAGTGCCTTCAGGGTCTGAATGCCATCCATGCCGGGCATGTTCAGGTCGATGACGATGAGGTCAGGGCGCCGCTCCTGTGGCAGCGTTGCAAGCAAAGCCACTGCGGCGTCACCGGAAGAGCATTCGTCAACGTCGTAGCCGAGTTGCCTGAGGATGTCGGCTGAAACCTTCCGGACGACATCCTCGTCGTCGACGACAAGAATGCGTCCATGACCAGGAATAAGTTCCTGCTGACTGTCGCCGGGTTGTGCTCCTGCAGTCTGCGTGAATGGCAGATACATACGGAACACTGCCCCCTGACCTTCTTCAGAGTATACATATATGGTGCCACCGTGATTGCGGACGATCCCGTAGACCATAGCCAGTCCCATGCCGGTCCCCTTGCCTACGCCCTTGGTCGTGAAGAACGGCTCGAACATGTGTGGCATGTTCTTGGCAGGAATGCCGCACCCTGTGTCTTCGACATCAATCAGCAGGTACCATCCTTCGCGAATTTCCGGATGGAGCCGGCAGAACGAGGCGTCCAGATGCACGTTCCGCGTTCTGAAGGACAACGTACCCCCGTTGGGCATCGCATCTCTGGCGTTGATACCGAGGTTCAACAGGACCTGCTGCAACTGGGTGAAATCGCCCATGACCGATGACTGGGCTGCGGTCAGCTCTTCAGTGATTACAATACTGCGTGGGATGGTCCGTTCCAGCAGGCTGTGCACTTCATGGATGACCGTATGGAGGTCGACGGGGACGTCCCCGATCTTCCCTTTGCGTGCGAAGCCCAGCAGACGGCGAGTGAGGTCGGCTGCCTTTACGGCTGCCTGACTGATGGTGGCTGCGGCTTCTGCCTCAGGTGTGCCCGGCGGCAGGGAGTACATCAGCAGGTCCGTGTAGCCCATGATGGCAGTCAGCAGGTTGTTGAAGTCGTGGGCGATGCCGCCCGCCAGCAATCCGATCGCCTCCATCTTCTGACTCTGACGCAGTTCCTCTTCCTGGTGGACCTCTTCGGTGGCATCATGAATGACGACACAGTACCCCCCGGCCTGGCCTTCGGGCTGGCGAATAGCGCGCACAGTGACACGCAGGGTCAGTGGCGTCCCGTCGGAACGGGTCATGGTCAGCATTCCTGTCCAAGGTTGTCCCGAAAGCATCGCTGCGGCGGCACGTCGATGGAGTTCTTCAGAGCCCGGCCCGGCAGGAAGCTCAGCGAGTGTCTTCCCCAGGATACTCGCAGCAGGTACGCCCAGGATGTGCTCCACCCCCTGGTTCGCGTACTGCAGCCGTTCGTCTTCGTCGAGGATGACGATTCCCTCGGACACCTGGTTCATAGCATTCAGGATCAGCGTGTGCTCCGCCTCGGCAGCAAGACGTTCCGAGATGTCGGTGAAAATGACCACGATGGCCGTCCTGCCACCAGTCTCGGCGAGAGAGAGGCGTGCCTCGACGGGATAGGTCGTGCCATCCCGGCGCTGCGCGGTCGTATGCAGCATAGCGGTTGACCGTATACCGGCCCGAACGAGCTCAAGTGCCTCGGCGAGATGCTCGGCCGTCATCTCGGGCGCTACGTCGACCGGTTTCATCTGCTGCAGCTCATCCAGGGAGTACCCCAGATTCTGCTGTGCCCGCTTGTTGGCCTGCATGAACGAGAGGGTGTCGCCGTCAACAACGTAGATTTCGTCGGACGATTCGTCGACCGCCCGTCCCAGCTGTGCTATTTCGGCTTCGCGGGCCTGTCGCTCTGTCACGTCGCGGATGATGCTGATGATCACTTGTTCACCGTTGTAGTCGGCGCTGTGGGCACTCACCTCGACAGGGAACGCCGAACCGTCCTTGCGCATATGTGTCGTCTCGAAAACGATGGATCCCTTGACCGCCTGGGCGAACTGGGCGGAGATGGTCCCTCTCGCCTCCGGGGCCCGCAGGTCCTTTATGCCCATCCCCAGCAGCTGATCATGGGAGTAGCCATATGCCGTGCAGGCGGCTGTGTTGGCCTCGCGGATGCTGCCATTGGGAGCGATGAACAGGATGATGTCGTGTGTGTTCTCGGACAGCAGCAGGTACAGGAGCTGGGCCTGTTCGGCCAGCACACGGTCCGAGATGTCACGGACGACACAGACGAGGCCCCCGTCGGGAAGGAACGCGAGAGAAAGCTCCTGGGGAAACAGTGACCCATCGCGGCGCTTGCCGACCGCTTGACCTTGCCAGTAGCCCTGGCTTTGCAGGACGGGGAAGACCTGCTCGTCGATGAAGTGCAGCTGTTCATCATCATACAGGATGCGCCAGGACTGCCCGATAAGGTCCTCGGCGTGCGCAAAGCCGTAAGCGGCGGCGTGTGCTGCATTGGCGTAGACGTACAGCCCAGCGGCATCCAGCAGGGCCATGCCATCCATCGAGGCATCGAGTGCCTGACGGTACAGCTCCCATGTCTCATGGGTACTCATGTCTACCCTCCCCATCCGATAGGTGGCCATCAGCGTCACCCAGTTGCTGTACCATCGTGACGATCTCGCCTGTTGTCGTCACCTGGACATACGTTCCGTTCAGCGCCGCCAGGAAGGCTCGCTGGACCATGGCCGCCGGCACGGTTTCTCCGGCAAACGCCAGGTCCCGGGTGGCGCACGCGTCCGCTGCGACGATGCACTCAAACCCGTAGTCGCAGGCAGCGCGCGCCGTCGCGTCGATACACATGTGCGTCATCATGCCGCAGATGACCAGATGGGAGACCTCGCCCGTCCGCAGCAACTCCAGCAGGTTCGTGTCGCGGAAGCTGTTGGGATGATGCTTGCAGACGACCGCTTCACCGGGCAGGGGACGAATACTACTGTCGAGACTGATACCGGGAGAGCCGGGTCTGAACGAGGTCGCTTCGAGGTCGAGAGAAACGTGCTGGATGAAGATGGCGGGCAGGTGGTTGTACCGGAAATGGGCGAGCAGCTTCTTGGCCTGAACGGCTGCTTCGACCGGGCCATCCAGCGGCATGGCGCCACCCGGGAAGTACTCCTTCTGGATGTCGACGAGCAGCAGAGCCGTTTTCACTGGTCAGGTTGCAAATGTACCACTTGGACCTATTTACCAGCTGACCTCAAAGAACAGTCCAGAGCGGCGATCTTGTCGAGGCGTGGCTGGTGGCGCCCGCCCTGATAGGTCGCGTTCAGCCAGGTGACGACGCAGTCGAGCGCGATCTCCTCGGCCGTCGTCCGACCGCCAAGCGCGAGCACGTTGGCATTGTTGTGTTCTTTAGCCATCCGTGCCGTGTAGCCGTCGTAGACCAGTGCGCAGCGGATGCCGGCGATCTTATTGGCCGCGATGCTGGCGCCGATGCCGGTACCGCAGATGGCGATGCCGACTGTGGTTGGATCTGCTACGACCTTGCGGCCCACCGCGGCTGCGAAGTCGGGATAGTCGACGGGATGCTCACCGCTGTCGGTGCCCAGATCTTCGACTTCATAGCCCTTGAGCGTCAATGCGTGGATGAGGAACGACTTGAGGCGAAATCCGCCGTGATCGGAACCAATGATAATTTTCATGTACTCACCTCGGTCTGAGGAATGGGATGCGAAGAGACAGCAGCGCAACGAGCAATCCAAGCGCTATGCCTCCGACTACTTCGAAGAAGGAATGTCCGACAAGCTCGGTGAAGTGCTTATAGTCGAAGCTGTCCCCCCACTTGAACTCTTCGAACATGGCATTCAGGGTCCGTGCGTGCTTGCCGACTTCCTGGCGGACGCCCGAAGCGTCGAACACGACGACGCCGCTGAAGATCACGCAGATGGCAAACAAGGGGGATGCGAAGCCCTGGGTGAATCCCACCATCGCCGTCAGGGCTGTGGCGGTAGCGCTGTGCGAGCTGGGGAAGCCGCCGCTGGAGAGGAGAAGGGGCCACTTCCATTCATGATACTCGCCGTAGTGGATGAGCGGCTTGATACCCTGTGCAACGAGGTTCGCGATGATTGCGACAATCAGGATCTTGTTGTCCCAGAGATTGTTCACGCTCACCCCTTCGGCTGCCATTGATAATCCACACGAAGAGTATACAGTGATGAGGTAGTTTGTAAACGCGAACGTTGACAGCGGATCGCATCAGTGCTTGCGCCGCTCACGTCCATAGGAGGATACCTGTGCCAACACTTGTTTCGACAACAACAACGACTGCAGCTCCAGCCACCCCGACGAGTACCGGGCCAAGCTTTTTCGTCCTGCTGCTCGCCGGTCTTGCCGTCATGTTCCTGGGCAATTTACTGGGACGCTACCTGTCCAAGACCACCAATAAGACGGTCAGCCGCAAGCTCTATTTCTTCATCACCATCCCGATCATGATTGTCTTTGTGCTCATCGTGTTCGTGCTGGGCCGGAGCCTGTCCACGATCGGACAGTACATCCTGTTCGCCGTTTATATCCTCGGCTTCTCGATCCTTGGCGGATACGTCGAGGCTCCACCCGTGCCGACACGCAGCAGTGGACCGTCGTCCAGAGATGCGAAACCCAGCGATCAGCTGCCGCACGTGACGACGGGCAGTTCCACCGTCGACGGCGAGGGTAAGGACATCACTCAGGACTCCCCTGTCGACGACAAGACGGAGCACCACCATCACTGATCCTTTGTGATACGCTGCTCAATAGCCCCCCGAGGATTTTTTCTCAATCCAAGGGGTGCTTTTCCCGAGCATGTTTCTTCAATGCGAGGGGTGCATCTATCAAGTGGTACATTCACACCAACCCCGCTCCCGAGCGGGGTTTTTCATTGCCCGTGAACCAGGTTGTCCGGAGTGGGCCCTGCCATTTGCAGACATCGGGGACTGGGGTATGATACAGGTATGGAACAAGTGTTGATGCATATCTGCTGCGCCCCGGATGCCACGGTGCCGGTCCTGCGCCTGCGGGCCAAGGGGTATGAGCCGGTCGGGTTCTTCTACGACCCCAACATCCACCCGAAGGAGGAATACGAGCTCCGCCTCGACCAAGCCCGCAAACTCGCCGTCATCGAGAACTTTGAGCTCATCGTCGGCCCGTACGAGCCCGAGCACTGGTTGGCGGCGACGCGTGAGTTCTGGGACGAACCCGAGGGTGGTCTCCGGTGTCCCCGGTGCTTCGGGGTCCTGCTCGACGCCGCGGCGCACAAGGCAGCTGAGCTTCAGATACCGGTGTTCACGACAACACTCCTCATCAGTCCCCATAAGGACGTACATGTGCTGGAACAGGTGGGGCGCGAAAAAGGGGCACTGTATGGGGTCGCCTTCCTACCCGAGGCGTTCCGTAAGAAGGATGGTTTCCGGGAGTCGGTCAATCTCAGCAAGGAGTACGGGCTCTACCGCCAGAACTACTGTGGCTGCCTCTACTCCAGGATAGAGTCCGAGCAATGGCGCGCCGCACACCCGCACGGCAGTTCCTGGTCGCGAGAGGACCCGAAGGATGGTTCTGGGAAAGGCGTGTCCCGTGGATAGGTTGGCTCAGGGTTTGTTCACGGTTGGTCCGGCACGGGCGTCCGCCCGCATCTCCTGATGCACGTTTTTGTGCGGCTCTGTCGGGGAATTCGGTCTGCTCCATGCTTTGCGCTTGACACTCCTCTTGTTTAGCGTATATTTACATGTGTTCGGTTACAGCAGGTCTCGCAGGAGCCCCCGTGAACGGAAGTACGAAAAGGGTTTGCTCTTGACAGACCAAAGCAATCGAATAAAATTAAGTTTCGTCGCCCCACCCCAAGGGTGTCCGTCGACAGCACGGCACGCGCAGTTGGTACCTTGAAAACTAGACAGTGAAGAGAACGGGTTGAAAGACACAATAGGTGTGTTTTTTATCCGACAAGGAAAGTCTTGAAGTACAAGACAATCCCTGTCATTCCTTTGTATCGATTCTTCCTTCGGGAAGACAAACAAGAGAAACACAGATTTTCGAAGAGTTCGATCCTGGCTCAGAATGAACGCTGGCGGCGTGCTTTACACATGCAAGTCGAGCGGAGTCAGTTCCAAGGGGCAACCCGAGGAACTGGTTCAGCGGCAAACGGGTGAGTAATGGACAGGTAACGTACCCCCTAGACGTGGATAGCTCATCGAAAGATGAGATAATACGCGATAATGTTGCAGGGCGATGGCTCTGCAAAGAAAGCGGGCGCAAGCTCGCGCTTCCGGATCGGCCTGTCTCCTATCAGCTAGTTGGTGGGGTAATAGCCTACCAAGGCGATGACGGGTAGCTGGTCTAAGAGGATGGTCAGCCACATTGGAACTGCGATACGGTCCAGACTCCTACGGGAGGCAGCAGTGGGGAATCATGGTCAATGGGCGAAAGCCTGAACCTGCGACGCCGCGTGAGTGATGAAGGTCGTAAGATCGTAAAACTCTTTTCAGGGACATTAAAGCTCCGGCTCTAACAGAGCCTGGAGTATGACTATCCCTGGAATAAGCCCCAGCCAACTACGTGCCAGCAGCTGCGGTAATACGTAGGGGGCGAGCGTTATTCGGAATTACTGGGTGTAAAGGGTATGTAGGCGGCCTCACAAGTCGCGTGTAAAAGTCCAGCGCTCAACGCTGGGTTGGCACGTGATACTGTCAGGCTTGAGGGCTGGAGAGGTGAGCGGAATTCCCGGTGTAGTGGTAAAATACGTAGATATCGGGAGGAACACCAGCGGCGTAGGCGGCTCACTAGACAGTTTCTGACGCTAAGATACGAAAGCGTGGGGAGCAAACAGGATTAGATACCCTGGTAGTCCACGCCCTAAACGATGGATACTTGGTGTTGGGGGGTTGCCCTCAGTGCCGGAGCTAACGCGTTAAGTATCCCACCTGGGGACTACGGCCGCAAGGCTAAAACTCAAAGGAATTGACGGGGGCCCGCACAAGCAGCGAGGTATGTGGTTTAATTCGACGCTACGCGAAGAACCTTACCTGGGCTTGACATGCTTGAGAAAGGACCAAGAAACTGGTCCCCCCATGACCGCAAGGTCATGGCTCATCCACAGGTGCTGCATGGTTGTCGTCAGCTCGTGTCGTGAGATGTAAGGTTAAGTCCTTGAACGAGCGCAACCCCTGTCGCTAGTTGCTAACCCGCAAGGGTGCACCCTAGCGATACTGCCAGCTAAAAGTTGGAGGAAGGAGGGGATGACGTCAAATCCTCATG
>NZ_QXIU01000202.1 GCF_003570935.1 Candidatus Cryosericum odellii | reverse complement strand
AGCCGCTATCCGACGGGTGTCCCGTGCGATGACCAATTCTTCGTTGGTCGGGATAACCAGAACCTTGATTCGCGAAGATGGTTTGCTGATGTCTGCCGCCTCACCGCGCTTCTTGGTGCGATTCGTTTCGGCATCGAGTTCTACGCCCAGGAACTCCATGTCCTTGACGACCATTTCACGAACGATATCGCTGTTTTCACCTATCCCGCCTGTAAATACGATCGCATCGGCTCCGTTCATGGCCGCAATATACGAGCCAATATACTTCTTGAGCCTGTAACAGAACACTTCCAGTGCCAGCGTCGCACGCTTGTCGCCCTTGGCAGACTCTTCCTCCAGAGTGCGGAAGTCATTGCTGACGCCCGAAATGCCCAGAACGCCTGAGTGCTTGTTGAGCAAAGCATTGATCTGCTGAAGGTTCAGTTCTTCCTTCCCCATAATATAGAGGGGGACAGCAGGATCGATGTCTCCACAGCGCGTCCCCATGGGTAGCCCTTCGAGAGGAGTGAACCCCATGGATGTATCGACGGATCTGCCGTGATCGACAGCGGTAACGGAAGAGCCATTGCCCAGATGACACGTGATAAGCTTGAGTTCATCGACGGCCCTTCCCAGCATTGCGGCAGCCTCATACGAAACGTAGTAGTGGCTGATGCCGTGAAAACCGTATTTGCGGATGTGGTTCCGGGCGTAGAAAACGTAAGGGATCGCATACATGAACGCTTTGTCCGGCATCGTCTGGTGGAATGCGGTGTCGAAGACGGCAACCTGGGGAACCTTGGGCAACAGCTCCGAGATGGCGTAGATACCCGCAAGATTCGGCGGGTTGTGGAGAGGTGCGATGTCAATGCACTCCTCGATTTTGGCCACCACCTCGGGGGTAATCAGTGTCGATTCCGAGAACGATTCGGCACCATGGACCACACGGTGCCCGACAGCCTGAATGTCCTCAATGCTCGTGAGGACACCTTTTTCCGGGTCAACCAGGACTTGCAGGATGAGCTCGATGCCGGCGTGGTGCTCAAGGACCTCGTGAACAGAGACAAGCTTCTTCCGTCCGGCAACCGTGTGACCGAGCTGTGCCTCGGCAGTGCCGATCTTCTCCAGCAGGCCTTCGGCCAGCTGCTGGTCATCGTCGTACAGCTTGTACTTGATAGAAGAGCTGCCACAGTTCAGGATCAGAACCTTCATATCTTCTCCTCCGCGTTGTCGACAGGAGTCTCATAGCTGTAGAAGCCCTTGCCCGTCTTCACTCCCAGGTGCCCACGTCGAGCCAGATTCCGGACAAGCGCCTGTGGACGATATCGAGTCTCGCCAAGCTCGCGGAAGAGGTGCTCCGACCACCCGAGGACGATATCCAGCCCGATCTGGTCGGCCAGAGCAAACGGGCCCTTGTTGAAACCGAATCCAAGGCGCATGGCGACATCGATGTCCTCCTTGCTGGCCGTTCCTTCCTGGTAGAGCATAATGGCTTCGTTGATAAGGGGCACGACAAGGCGCGCCGTGATGTAGCCTGGGTTTTCGAGCACGTCGACGGGGGTCTTGCCCATGCGGCGTGCCAGTTCCTTCGCACGGTCGACGGTCGCTTGAGACGTGTGGACGCCTCGCACCATCTCGACCAGTTTGATCGCCGGGACAGGCGCGAGGAAGTGCATGCCTACGAGACGCTCCTTGTTGACCATCTTCAACGCGATGTCAGTGATGGGCAGGATAGCAGTGTTGCTGACGTAGGTGACCTCAGCGGGGCACATCTGTTCAAACTGAGACTCAAGTTGGGCAAACAGCTCCTGCTTGGCCGCAAGGTCATCCGGAATGGCCTCGATGACAAGGTCGACGCTGCCCACGTCACTGCGATTCAACGTGAACTTGATGTGGGAAAGCAGGACCTTCTTCTCCGATCCTGTAATGCCCCATCGCTGGAGTTCGAGATTGAGACTGTTCTCGATGCTCTGGCGGGCATGCGTCAGTCCGTCCTCCGTTTGGTCGACGAGCACCACCTCGAGACCGTGCGCTGCTGCGTCCTGAGCAATTCCCGCTCCCATGACACCGGCACCAAACACCGCAATCTTTCGAATTTCCATGTTCACCTCTCCTGGTACGAGATAGGAAGAGTGGCACGCAGTGCGCCCACTGTAATCCTCACGTTAGTGCAGGTCTCCTCTACTTTCGCGCATCTCCTCGTCGCTGAGACCGAAGTAGTGGCCCAGTTCATGCAAGACCACGTGCTGGACAAGAGGCATCAGCTCGTCGACCGTATCGACCGAGGATTCGAGAGGCACCTTGAACACGCTGATCTTGTCGGGCAAAGTACCACTGTAGTGCGGTCCCCGATCCCTGAGCGGAACCCCCTGGTACAATCCCAGCAGGCCGTAGCCGTTGACAACTCCGGTACGCTTCAAAACATCCATCGGAGGGAAATCCTCGACGACGACGTCGATGTTCTTGAGCGCCGTCCTGAACTGGTCAGGAAGCGTGACAAGAGCGACGAGCACGAGTTCTTCGAAGTCCTTCTGTTCCAGNNATCATACCACAACCATTGGAGAGGCCAACACCGTTGTATGACGCCGGCATCTGCAACGCCGATCCCGGCGGCCGGCCCTCTCGCCATGACACCGTATATGCTCACAATTCTTGCATTACCGCAGGACTTCCTTTAGTATATCGATGAGGGATGCCGTAAGGCATGCAACTGGGCACT
>NZ_QXIU01000201.1:10399-18255 GCF_003570935.1 Candidatus Cryosericum odellii | reverse complement strand
CCCCACTTCATAGCAGATACCTCCTAGTAGTATAGTATGAGTTCTCCACTGACCAACATTACGTCTCGTGGCGATTTTGTCAAGGCAATCACAAGGTAGAGAGAAAGCCCACGGCGCTGTCGCGCCGTGGGCTTCTTACATATACACAGATGATCGATATTTAGTTTGAAGCCGCTATCCGACGGGTGTCCCGAGCAATGACCAATTCCTCGTTGGTCGGGATAACCAGAACTTTGATGCGTGAAGACGCCAAGCTGATGTCTGCCGCCTCACCACGTTTCTTGTTGCGATTCGCTTCGGCGTCAAGTTCTATGCCCAGGAATTCCATGTCCTTGACGACCATTTCACGAACGATATCACTGTTTTCACCTATCCCGCCCGTGAATACGATCACGTCGGCCCCGTTCATGGCCGCAATATACGAGCCAATATACTTTTTGAGTCTGTAACAGAACACTTCCAGTGCNNGAAATACCCAGAACGCCTGAATGCTTGTTGAGCAGAGCATTGATCTGCTGAAGATTCAGTTCTTCCTTCCCCATGATATAGAGGGGAACGGCAGGATCGATGTCTCCGCTGCGCGTCCCCATGGGTAGCCCTTCGAGAGGAGTGAACCCCATGGACGTATCGACGGATCTGCCATGGTCGACAGCAGTAACAGAAGAGCCATTGCCCAGATGACATGTGATAAGCTTGAGTTCATCGATAGGTCTTCCCAGCATGGTGGCAGCCTCATGCGAAACGTAGTAGTGGCTGATACCGTGAAAACCGTATTTGCGGATATGGTTCCGGGCGTAGAAAACGTAAGGGATCGCATACATGAACGCTTTGTCCGGCATCGTCTGATGGAATGCAGTGTCGAAGACGGCGACCTGGGGAACTTTGGGCAACAGCTCTGAGATGGCATAGATACCCGCAAGGTTCGGGGGATTGTGGAGAGGCGCGATGTCAATGCACTCCTCGATCTTGGCCACCACCTCGGGAGTAATCAGTGTCGATTCCGAGAACGACTCGGCACCGTGAACCACACGGTGCCCGACAGCCTGAATGTCCTCAATGCTTGCGAGGACGCCCTTCTCTGGATCAACCAGAACTTGCAGGATGAGCTCGATGCCAGCGTGGTGCTCAAGGATCTCGTGGACAGAAACGAGCTTCTTCCGTCCGGCAACCGTGTGATTGAGTTGCGCCTGCGCGGTGCCGATCTTCTCCAGCAGACCTTCCACCAGTTGCTGGTCATCCTCGTACAGCTTGTATTTGACAGAAGAGCTGCCACAGTTCAGGATCAGAACCTTCATATCTTTTCCTCCGCATTGTCGACAGGGATCTCATACCTGTAGAAACCCTCGCCGGTCTTCACTCCCAGGTGCCCACGTCGAGTCAGATTCCGGATGAGCGCGTGTGGACGATATCTAGTTTCGCCAAGCTCGCGGAAGAGGTTCTCCGACCACCCGAGGACGACATCCAGCCCGATCTGGTCGGCCAGAGCAAACGGTCCCTTGTTGAAACCGAATCCAAGGCGCATGGCGACGTCGATGTCCTCCTTGCTGGCCGTTCCTTCCTGGTAGAGCATCATGGCTTCGTTGATAAGGGGCACGACAAGACGCGCCGTGATGTAGCCTGGGTTTTCGAGCACGTCGACCGGAGTCTTGCCCATGCGGCGGGCCAGTTCCTTCGCACGGTCGACGGTCGCCTGAGACGTGTGGACGCCTCGCACCATCTCGACCAGCTTGATCACCGGAACGGGCGCAAGGAAGTGCATGCCTACGAGACGGTCCTTGTTGACCATCTTCAGCGCGATATCAGTGATGGGTAAGATGGCAGTGTTGCTGACGTAAATAATCCCGCCCGGGCATATCTGTTCAAACTGGGACTCAAGTTGGGCAAACAGCTCCTGTTTGGCCGCAAGATCATCCGGGATGGCCTCGATGACAAGGTCGACACTGCCCACGTCACGGCGATTCAACGTAAATTTGATGTGGGAAAGCAGGACCTTCTTCTCTGATCCCGTAATACCCCATCGCTGGACTTCGAGATCGAGACTGTTCTCGATGCTCTGGCGAGCGTGCATCAGTCCGTCCTCCGTTTGGTCGACGAGCACCACTTCAAGACCGTGTGCTGCTGCGTCCTGAGCAATTCCCGCCCCCATGACGCCGGCACCAAACACCGCAATCCTTCGAATTTCCATGGACACCTCTCCTGTTACGAGATAGGAAGAGTGGCACGCAGTGCGCCCACTGTAATCCTTACGTTAGTGCAGGTCTCCTCTACTTTCGCGCATCTCCTCGTCGCTGAGGCCGAAGTAGTGGCCCAGTTCATGCAGGACCACATGCTGGACAAGAGGCATCAATTCGTCGACCGTATCGACCGAGGACTCGAGAGGGACCTTGAACACGCTGATCTTGTCGGGCAGAGTGCCACTGTAGTGCGGCCCCCGGTCCCTGAGCGGAACCCCCTGGTACAACCCCAGCAGGCCGTAGCCGTTGGCAACTCCGGTACGCTTCAAAACATCCATCGGGGGGAAATCCTCAACGACGACATCGATGTTCTTGAGTGCCGTCCTGAACTGATCAGGAAGCGTGACAAGAGCGACAAGCACGAGTTCTTCAAAGTCCTTCTGTTCCAGTTCAATCACAACGCATTCTGCTCCCTGATCCGACCGATAGATATCATATATTTATCATACCACAACCATTGGACAGACCAACACTGTTGTGTGTGACGTCGGCATCTGCAACACCGAGCTCGATGACTATCTCCTCGCCATGACACCGCGCACGCTCACAGCTCTTGCATTACCGCAGGACTTTCTCTAATATATCGATGAGGGATGTCGTAAGGCATGCAACTGGGCACTAGGACTGGCTGGAGCTTTCTGGCTCATCTCCTGGTACCCAGCCCCTCAGCGATCGACCTCACCGTGTGCCTCAGGAGGTGTCCATGAAACAGCGCAACGTCGTTCGCACCATCTATTTGTATCTCGTCACAGTGGTCGGGATCGTCATGGCTCTTACCGGGCTTATCGGGGCAATCACCAGTGTCCTCAATATGTATGTCTTCCGTCTGATCACGTCGGACAGCATGCAGAACGAACTGGCCTCACTGCTGACCTTCGCCTCTTCAGTGATAGTCGGTGTGCCGGTCTGGCTGTACCACTGGAGCATCATCCAGGAAACACGCCAGCACGTACCAACATTTGTAACAACCGCTCCTGAAGCGACGAGCGAATCCATCGCGACCACCCTGACACCACAGTCGGAGGTTCGCCGGGATCTCATCAGAAGGCTCTATATCTATTTACTATCCGCCATTGGGCTGTTCATCGTCATGTTCAACCTCATCAACATCGCTCCCGACGTCTATCGAGCGTTCTTCATGTCGCTAAGTCGGATGGTGACACCCGTACAACCCAACACCACCGGTCCCGTCTCGGTGAACAATACGTACGCGATCCAAAGCCTTATCAGGAATATCGTTGCCATCCTCGTCGGAACTCCCGTCTGGTTGTATCACTGGCATCTCGGACAGCACGAACACCGGGACTCGCTGGGCGACTGACACAAGCGAAGCTACTCACGGACTTCATCAGAACACCCTGCCCACGAAGGCGCCAAGTCCCTTGCAGCAGCTCAATCGCAAGTCTGTAAAGGGCTTTGCGTCTTCTTGCTTTGAGACCGTTTAGTATATAATGGCTAGATGACAACCAATCCTGCAGAGGAAAAAATGGGTGAGAAAAATATTCCCCGGTTCCCTGACCGTAGCTCCCGCAGCCGCCGTGTCGACGGGTTGCGAGAGGACCGGTCTGGCGGTGGGAACAATAGCACCGTAGTTCCGTTGACCCCAGGGCAGTCACGGCCTGGACGGTCCCAACTTTTTGTCATGGTGGGTTGTCAGCCCGTGACAGGAAGATTCTGGCGCCAGGAGGGTGCAGCGTCTGCCCTCTTCGCCGTTGTAAGGGAGTGAGGCCATGAAAGCACTGGAAGTACGCAACATCTCCAAGATGTTCCCCGGAAATCTTGCGAATGACAACATCTCGTTCTCAGTCGAAAAGGGAGAGATTTTTGCCATCGTCGGCGAAAACGGTGCAGGCAAGAGTACTCTGATGAATATCATCTACGGCATCTACACACCATCGGGCGGAGATCTCCTGATCAACGAGAACGAAGTCAAGATCCGTTCGGTCGAGGATGCAATCAAGCTCCGAATGGGCATGGTGCACCAGGAATTCATGCTGATTCCAAGGTTCACCGTCACCCAGAACATCGTCATCGGCGATGAACCGCACAAGGGAATCTTCCTTGACTACGGCAGGGCGGTGCGCGAAGTCCGGGAACTCTCGGAGCGCGTCTCGCTGACCGTAGATGCCACAGCTCTTGCGGGCGACCTGCCCGTCGGCGTCCAGCAACGTATCGAGATTCTCAAGGTGTTGCGCAGAGGTGCCGAGATCCTCATTTTCGATGAGCCCACGGCCGTTTTGACGCCCGAGGAGACTGTCGAACTGTTCGTGACCATGCGCAAGCTGCAGGCTGAAGGAAAGACCATCCTGTTTATCAGCCACAAGCTGAAAGAGGTCATGGAGATCGCCGACCGCATAGCGGTCCTGCGTCGTGGCAAGCTCCAGGGCATCGTGAACAAGAAGGACACAAACGAAGAGGAACTGGCTCGCATGATGGTCGGCCGCAACGTCGTCCTCGAGATTCCCAAGGTCGACGTAGAGGTAGGAGCTGTGGCCTTTGCATGTCACGATCTGCACGTCAGAAACAACCGTGGATACGAGGCCGTCAAGGGTATGAGCTTCGACGTTCACGGTGGAGAGATCGTCGGCATTGCAGGCGTTCAGGGCAACGGCCAGGATGAACTGGTCAACGCCATGATCGGTTTCTCGCATCCAGTCTCGGGTTCAATGGAACTCAACGGAAAGAACATGCGCATGGTCACGACAGCGCAACTGCGCAAGGAAGGCATGAGCTACATCACCGAAGACCGTGCACGCAGAGGTCTTGTCATGCCATACACAGTACGCGAGAACTCCGTCATGGGTCAGCACCTGGNNAAGGGAAGGTCAAGGAATATGACATACGCCCTGGCGACGTCTATGACACGGCAGGATCCCTCTCCGGCGGCAACCAGCAGAAGCTCATCCTGGCCCGCGAGCTGTCGATGCCACACAACTTCCTGATCGCTTCACAGCCGACACGCGGCCTGGATGTNNTGCTTGAGGAGAAGAAGGCCGGCAAGGCCATCCTGCTCATCTCGCTCGAACTTTCTGAGATCCTCGGCCTGTCCGATCGCATTCTGGTCATGTTTGAAGGCCGCATCGTCGGAGAGACAACCCCGGACAAAACGACCGAGGAGGCCCTGGGTCTCCTGATGCTCGGCGTTGGTATCGACGAGAAGGTGCAATCGTGAGCGAAAGCAATTTCACCACCAAGTTCCTCAAACTCTTCGGCATCGACAACCAGGGACACAGTCGGAGAGACCATCTGAATATCTGGGTCCCTCTCATCTCCGTGGGCCTGGCTCTGATCCTCGGCATGATTGTCATAGCCGCCTCCGGGCGAAATCCCTTTCAGGCATACGGGCTCCTGTTTGGCGATTCGGGACTCATCCCCGGTGGACCAGCATGGCGGCGCGAGTTCGCCGAACTACTCATCAAGAGCGCCATGTACATTGCGACAGGTCTTTCGGTCGCACTGGCATTCAAGGGTGGCCTGTTCAACATCGGCGCCGAGGGTCAGTTCTGGGTAGGCGCCATTGTAGCGACCTTCTTTGGATATTGGTCTCCCGTAGCCCATACTTTTGGGGCGATGTACATTACCCTGGGGAGCTTCGGCTGGATAGCGCAACTCCTGCATGGAGCCATCTGCATCATCATGGGCATGCTTGCGGGCGGTGCATGGGCGGCAGTCGCCGGCTATCTCTATGTCAAGCGCGGCGTCAACATCGTCATCGGCACGATCATGCTCAACTGGATCGCCTGGTTCCTGATCACAAGCTGGCTGGTNNATTGGGCCCATGACGCCTCCCTCCCAGACGTTCACTTCCGGCACCTTCTATGTGGCTGACACAGCCAAGCTGTTGCGGATCATGATGCCGACACGCCTCAACACCAGTATCCTGCTGGTGTTGCTTGCGGCGTATGCCACCTGGTTCCTACTGTACAAGACGACGATCGGCTACGAGATCCGGGCCATCGGCTACACCGCCAACATCGGCATGGAAGCCCCGCGTGCGCAGGGGATCAACATCAGCCGCCGCATCATGCAGCTCATGTTCTTGTCCGGAGCCCTTGCAGCGCTTGGTGGCACCTTCTTCATCCTGGGCATGCAGTACCAGTTTCCCAATACTGCGATCATGGGGTACGGCTGGACTGGCATCGCCATTGCATTGATCGGCCAAAGCGAACCCATGGGTGTCGTGCTGGCGGGGCTGTTCATCGGTGCACTGCGTACCGGAGCCACGTCCATGCAGGTCGCCAACATTCCCAAGACATTCTCCGACATCATCGAGGGCATGGCCGTCGGTTTCATCGCCATGCAGGTCGCCGTGCGGTACTACCTTGTCAAGATTATCCAGCACCGCCGCGCCCGCAGGGATCCGCCGGCGGACCAGGAGGCCGCAGCATGAACATCGCACAGATCAACCTCACGATTGCCCAGATGCTGGACTACACCATGCCGATCCTGTTTGCCGCGCTGTGCGGCGTCCTCAGTGAAAACGCAGGCGTCGTCAACATTGGTTTGGACGGCATCATGCGTTTCGGCGCATTTTTCGGGCTGCTCGGCGCATTTTTCTCTCACTCCCCGTGGATCGGCCTGCTGTTCGGTATCGCCATCGGTTGCCTGGTGGGAGCACTCCACGCCTTCATCACGATCAGGTGGAATGGTGACCAGACCGTCTCCGGAGTAGCTATCAACGTCATCGCCGTCGGCCTCATGACGTACTTGCTGGAATTCGTCTTCAGCACGACCGGGTATTCGCCACAGATCCAGAACTACTTTGGAGCCCAGGCCTACCGCGTGCATCTCCCTTTCCTTGCCAAGATACCCCTTCTGGGCGCCTTCTCCAACCTGTCGTTCATGATATGGTTCGGTTTCATCTGTACGGTCCTAATGCACGTGCTCCTGTACCACACGGTCCTCGGCCTGCGCATCCGTACCTGTGGTGAGAATCCCAAGGCAGCAACGACGCTCGGTATCAACGTATTTCGCATTCGCTGGTTCGCTGTCGTCGTAGGAGCTGCACTCGCAGGCATTGGCGGTGCTACGCTGTCCATTAGCTCATTCTCGGGATTCAGCGACTCCATGCCCAACGGTGTCGGGTTCATTGGTCTGGCTGCCATGATCTTTGGCAAGTGGACCCCATTTGGCGCTCTTGGAGCGGCGCTGTTGTTTGGAACGGGCCAGATCGTGCAATCCATCATCGCCGTCACGGGTATCGCTCCCAAGCTGGCGCCCGGGCTTACACTTATTCTGCCATACGTCCTTACGCTGGCTGTCCTTGCAGGTTTCGTCGGCAAGTCTATCGCTCCCGCGGCAGACGGCCTCCCGTATTACAAGGAACAGCGCTAGTCGATCCTTATACCGGCCGCCGTGGGGACATTGTCCTCCGGCGGCCTTTTCACTACTCCCATGGAGGTGAGTCATGAGCAGTCAGTCGGGTGAACAAAAAATACAATGGGCGATCCGTCACATGCCGATCCTGTCATCAGTTGCCGAGCGCTTCGAGAAGGAACAGCCCTTTGCCGGGCTCAATGTCGTCATCGCTCTCCACCTGGAGGCCAAGACAGCCAACCTGGCCTGCGTGATGCAGCGTGGCGGCGCCAAGGTCGCCATTACGGCGTCCAACCCCATCACCAC
>NZ_QXIU01000201.1:8631-10384 GCF_003570935.1 Candidatus Cryosericum odellii | reverse complement strand
TTCAGCAACGTCCTGGCCACCAAACCCAACCTGCTGATCGATGACGGTGGGGATCTCGTGAGCGCCGTTCACTTCGAGCATCCAGAACTATTGCCCGCCATTGTGGGAGCATGCGAAGAAACCACGACAGGAATCACCCGCGACCGTGCGTTGGCCCGCGCGGGCAAACTGGCCTTCCCGATCATCGGGGTCAATGAGGGCTTGTGCAAACATCTCTTCGACAATCGTTTCGGCACAGGACAATCCGCCTGGGACGGCATTCTGCGGACGACCAACATGAACATCGCCGGCAGGATTGTGGTCGTTGCCGGGTATGGATGGGTTG
The DNA here is from genome assembly GCF_003570935.1 of Candidatus Cryosericum odellii. GTDB lineage: Bacteria > Caldisericota > Caldisericia > Cryosericales > Cryosericaceae > Cryosericum > Cryosericum odellii. Next base: position 10,059 of record NZ_QXIU01000201.1, on the reverse strand, counting down.
GCAAGGGTGTGGCCATGCGTGCCAGAGGCCTCGGCGCCCAGGTCGTCGTCACGGAAGTCGATCCTGTGAAGGCCGTCGAAGCCCACATGGAAGGCTATCAGGTCATGCCAATGCTCGAGGCCGCCAGAATCGGTGAGATCTTCATTACCTGCACGGGCGATGCGAAGGTCATCACCAAGGAACATTTCGCCGTCATGAAGGACGGTGCCATCTTGTGCAACGCTGGGCACTTCGATATCGAAGTCGACGTTCAACACTTGCGGAACAAGGACCCTCAGCACCACGAAGTCCGGCACAACATCGAGGAGTATACTTGCGATGGCAAGCACTTCTATGTCCTGGGCGAGGGACGCCTTGTCAATCTGGCATGCGCCGATGGGCACCCCATCGAGATCATGGACCTGACATTCGCGTTGCAGGCGTTGTCGGCTGAGTACCTGGTCAGACACCAGGAGTCACTGCCCAATGAACTCATCAATGTACCCGAGATGATCGACGACATGGCATCGAGAGCATTCCTGGCTTCCTGTGGCCTGTCCATCGACACACTGACCGAAGAGCAGAGAGCGTACCTCAGCTCATACTAGACCTCAGAGATAAACTTAGAACGCACCAATCGCCCCCGCCCCGTGATCACGAGATCGTGACAACGACGGGGGTATGGTCTGACGGCTTCTCCCAGCGCCTCGGCTCGACGTCGACCACGCAGTCGACGATGTGCACGGACAGCGCCTCCGAACCCCAGGCATAGTCGATGCGCATGCCCATGTGGCGCTTGAACATGTTCATGCGATAGTCCCACCAGGTAAACTGCTGCTCACTGTGGAATTTCCGGAATAGGTCGACGAAACCCCACCCGCGTAGATTCTCGAGTGCCTCACGCTCTTCCTGCATGAAGCCGATGGCGTCCTGCATCTCCTCGGGAGCCCAGACGTCCTGAGAATCCCTGGCCACGTTGAAATCGCCCATGAACAGCAGGCGATGGTCTCTGGAATATGTTGTGCCGAGATAGATCCGAAATTCCCGGAAGAACTGAAGTTTATGCAGAAATGCCTCGTCGCCACGTTCGCCACCATGCGGCAGATACCCATCGATCAGCGTGACATCACCGACGTCCACTGCCAGAACCCGGCTCGGATCATTGCCGGCCCAGCCCTTGACGACCCTGGAAATGGGTAGTCTGGACGCAATGGCAACACCGTTGTAGGTCTTCTGGCCGGACATCGCGACCTGATATCCCAATGCTTCGAACTCTGCAACAGGAAATGTCTCGTCGACCGTTTTGGTCTCCTGCATGGCGAGAACGTCCACCTGTGACTCCTGCAGCCACTTCTGGACAACAGGCAAACGGGCGCGCACCGAGTTCACATTCCACGTTGCTATCTTCATGGCTCACTCCTCATGTTTAATGCAGGCAGGTTTCCGCCC
>NZ_QXIU01000201.1:0-8527 GCF_003570935.1 Candidatus Cryosericum odellii | reverse complement strand
TTACGGGACGACGTCAGCACCAGATCGGCCCCGAAGTCATGACTCATGCCAACATGCTGAACACGGTAGCCCAGATGGACAAACAGCACTGCCAGGAACTCCTCGAACTGTGTACCGTCCATGGCGTCGATGGACCTCAGCGTTGCTCCGTGAAACACTCGGTCGCGATGGATACGGATGACGATGCCGACCACTGCTATCAGAACAAGAAGCGCGGCAGTTGCCACCAGGGAAGGAACGAATGGCAGAAATGCATTCCAGACGGCAGTCACGGTCCTGGCGGCCCACTCCGCTGTCCACTGCTGCAGTGCACCCAGAAGCCTCTGGATGTCAGGCAAGCAGCGCCTCGATCTCCGCCTTTCTGCTCATGGCTGCATCATACCCTCGCACGACATACCCGTGGACGTCCGCAGGTGCACAGCCCTTGAGATCAGGCCGGATGACCAGATCAGCCACCTCGAGCTCCGGCCTTGCGATGTTGTTGAACATCAGGTTGAGCGAACGCTCGAGCAGTTTGGGGATGTTCAGGCTGGGCTTGTACTCTTCTTGCTGATCCGGATCATACAGTGACACCGCAATGACCCTCGTTGCGCCCCGCTTGCGCAGCTCAGTCACGGGAACCGGCAGCGACATGCAGCCATCCAGCAGATGCTGATCACCGGACTCGACAACCGGAAACATGCCTGGCAGGCTGAAGCTCCCGGACAAGGGACCCCAGATGTCTCCACTGTCAAAAAGAAGGGCTTTACCGGTCTGCACGTCGGTCGCGGCGATGCAGACGGGTTTCTTGAGAGCCTCGAAAACCGTCACCGGGAGTGATTTACGGAGAGCGGCGCGCAGGCGCAAGGGCGTCGTCAGGCCACTCACGGAAATGGCGGACCCGAGCAGCGTGGCCACCTGGGCGCCATGCTTGACGCTGAGGACTTCCAGTGCGTCGGAGTCGAAGCCCGCCGCACTGAACACGGCTACTACAGCGCCCATCGAAGCACCCGAAAACAGGTCGACCTGGATGTGAAGCTCTTCCAACGCCCGCAGCACGCCTATGTGCGCATACGCAAATACCCCGCCCGAACTGAGAGCCAGGCCAAGCTTTTGCTTCTTGCAAGTCGTCATCGCGACTCCTCCTGTTTTGGGGCCAGGAATGATCCCCTTCTTAGCAGTATATTGCGGATACGGCAGCTGGACAACAGCGCTCCTTACCTTATCAACCGGCTTGACATGACCCCTTCCATCCTATACTTGGAGTGACATCAGGAGGCACTTATGGCCATTTTCGACGTCATGGGACCGATTATGATCGGACCCTCCAGTTCGCACACGGCAGGTGCTGCCAAGATTGGCTATCTGGCACGACGCGTCTATGGCAAGCCTGTCCGAAGAGCTCGTATCATACTCTATAATTCGTTTGCAGAGACGGGATGGGGTCACGGCACGGACAAAGCGATCCTGGGCGGTATCCTGGGATTGCGCGTCGACGACCCCCGGATCAAGCAAAGCTACGACATTGCCGCGCAAGAAGGGGTCGATGTCGCCTTCGAGCAGGCAATCGACCCGGAAAAACACCCCAACTGCGCCTCTATCACGTTCACCGATCCCAACGGGGGACACCCATTTGTGGTTGAAGGCATTTCTGTCGGAGGGGGTTCTGTCAAGATTGTCGGTATCAACGGCGCACGGGTCGATTTCTCAGGCAAGCACAACCTGCTCTTCGTTACATATCGCGACGTCCCCGGCATGATGGCGCTGCTCGGCGATGCTCTCGGCACACGTGGCATCAATGTTGCCTATGCCCAGATCTCACGTGACAAGAACACTGGAGGCGCAATGGCGATCATGAAACTCGACCAACCCTGCCCCGACGACCTCGCCGGCTATTTCCGGTCAAACACAGGCGTCACCGACGTCGTGACCATCAACAAACTGGGGAACGAATATGAGCGCGCCGAAGAAGACTGAAGAGCTGGACGAGATCAGGCGCATCCGCATCCACGGTCTTTCGGACGCGCGTCGTCTCATGGAAGAATATGACATCCCGACACTCGCCGGGTTCTTCGTGATGTATGAGTCCAAGAACCAGGAACTGCCCGAATCCGAGGTCCTCTCGCGTATGCGCACCATCCTCGACGCCATGCGCGGGACGCTGCGAGAGGGACTGGAGCACTCGAACCGGACCCCCTCAGGCATGATCGACGGTGGTGCCGCCCATATGGATACCTTCATCCAGGGAGGCGGGTCACTGGTCGGGAATCAGTTCAGCACCGTCATCCGCAATACCCTGGCTGCGGCAGAGAACAACGCGTGCATGGGACGGATCGTCGCGGCCCCCACGGCAGGCGCGAGCGGCGTTCTTCCAGGCGCCTATCTGACGATCGCCGACGGTCATCATGTCGCCGAGGAACGCATCCTGCAGGGACTGTTCGTTGCAGAGGGTATCGGGGAGTGCATCGCCATTCAGGCCTCGCTATCGGGTTCACAGCACGGCTGTCAGGCCGAGAACGGTTCCGCCGGCGCCATGACAGCGGCAGCCCTCGTTTCCCTTTTTTCTGAAGATCAGGAGGCGATCGAAAGCGCTGCGGCCTTTGCGCTGAAAAGTGTCCTCGGGCTCGTGTGCGACCCCATCGCCGGACTGGTCGAGATCCCCTGCGTCAAGCGCAACGTCATGGCCGCCGTCAACGCAGTTGCCAGCGCGGAGATGGCACTCGCCGGCATCCGGACGGTCATCCCCTTCGATGAAGTCGTCCGGGCCATGGACCATATCGGCCGCGACATGCCGAGTTCCCTCAAGGAGACGTCACTCGGTGGACTCGCGGCCACGCCCACCGCGGTTCGCATCGCTGCCGAATTCAAGAGGACGCGACCATAACGCTTCGCTGCTCAGCGGCAGCATAGAGGCTCGGGCGGTCGTCAGACATCCAGCGACCAGCCCTTATTGACCACTGACTCGAGCGCTATGAAAGGGGCGGACGCCGAGAGGAGCCTTCCTCGTAGTACTCTGCAGGCAGCATGATAAGAGCTGCCACCAGGCCAAAGAGTCCGGTAAACGCCCCGATGAAGAACCAGCCAGCCGCATCGCGTCCTTTCGAGCTGGCTATGCGCGACGTCAAGTAGCCAAATACGATAAACCCCAGCAGCGCGAACAATAACCAGAACCCTCCAACTAGCACACTAGCACACTATTCACAGTCTAAGCCCCCATAAAGAACTATTGTCTCCACATCGATCCTCCGGTTTTCTGAGTCTGATCCCACACCGCTGGCGCAAAGACCATATCCTTCGAGGAACACATATCAGTATGGCAGTCCTGTGACATGTTCAAGGCCCGCGCCGCAAAGACGACGGTCCCCCGAGGAACAGTCTCCGCATCCTGGCCCACATTCTTGCGCTCCGCTCTCGGCGTACTATGATTAAGTAACGTGATTCAAAAGGAGCAGCGCACATGAATCAGCCTCAGGTTCGAAAAGGTGGAATCCTGGTCGCCGTCGCGTCGGCCATCATCTACAGCGGCGTCTCGGTCCTCGCCAAGTTCGCGTACCGGTACAACCTGAGCCCTGTGCAGCTGCTCAAGGAGCGCTATCTCCTCGCCAGCATCATCCTGGTCGTGATCATCGGGCTCCTGAACTGGCACTTGCTGTTCCCGCGCAACTGGCATGAGGCAGGCGTCCTCCTTGGCTTTTCGGCCGTGTTCGTCACCGGGCCGACGTTGCTATACTTCACCGCCCTCCGGCTGCTGCCTGTATCGACCGCCATGTTTCTGTTCCATTGCTACCCCGCCTTCGCCGGCCTGTTCGCCTGGATCTTCCTGCATGAACGCGTGACGCGCGGCTACCTGGCATCCGTAGGAGTCATCGCCGTTGGCCTGCTGCTTCTGCTGGGCGCGAGCTTCCACAGCGTCTCCGGGATCGGCATCCTGACCATGCTGGCCTGCACTGTGGCCTATGCGCTGTACGCCGTACTCTCGCAGCGCGTCATCCGTGGAGTCGACCCGCGCACACTCGGTCTCTACAACCAGGTGGCCCCCGCCATGGTTCTGTGCCTCCTCACCATAGGCCAGCCCGTCTTCTACCCAGCCGTTTTCAGCTCCCGTACGGCTATGCTGGTCTTTGCCGGCATCGGTCTATCGGCCGCAGGCGGCATGTTCCTGTTCGTACAGGGCATCGCCATGATCGGCGCTCAGCGTGCCGTCATCATCGACTCTCTGGAACCCGTCCTCTCTGCCCTGTATGCCCTGGTGCTCCTTGGCGAGCGCATGAAACCTGTTGCCCTTATCGGAGGCATCCTCATCGTCGCCGGCGTTGTTATCGGCAACCTCCCATCAACAAAACACAACGTCCCGTCGACATTGCCTTCAACCACCGCCCAATGAAGAAGGAGCCAAGACGATTGTCAGCCTGAGATGACTGCCGTGCTGGAATATTTGCCGTTTTGCATCTCGTGTTATACTCTCCACAATCAGAGGACTCTGAGAGCAGATTTCTTCAGGGGGAGGAAGAATGGCAAGAGGCCACAGCGAGAAGTTCAGGCGCACAATAGCGGCTTCCGCCCACAAGCGGACTGAGACGTCCGGGGTATCACGCGGTGACAAGGCACTCATCTACGAGGGCGAACTGGAGACCATGGCCCGGTTCGCCACAGACTATCCAAGTATCGAGACCGGAGGAGACCTCTTTGGTTTCTGGACCCACACGGGTTCACCGGTGATCGAGTACGTGCTGGGACCAGGCGAAACTGCTGAACACGACGATGCGGCCTTTTACCAGGAGTCCTCGTTCCTCAAGTCTGCCGGCGCTATTCTCCACGACCTGCACGGCCTGCAGCACGTCGGCACCTGGCACTCCCACCACAGACTCGGTCTCACGGTACCGTCCAGCGGCGACTCCAGCACGATGCAGCGAGCACTCGACAAGAACGGGTTCAATGCCTGGTTGCTCACGATATGCAATTTCGCCGACAAGTCCGACAGAGTCGAGATGCGCGCCTATCTCTACCGTACACACGGAGGCGGAGAACGCCGGCAGCTGACGTGGCTCATCCTGCCCGGTTCCAGCCCCATACGCATTGCCATGGAAGCCGTCAAAGGATTTCCACACGGCGAACCGCGCACTGCCGCCTCAACCTACGAAGCCATCCCCAGCACAACCTTTGCCGTCATGGCAACCACGCCGCAGACAACCAGCCCGACCTTTCCCGTCTCCTCGTTCATGGCAACACCCGAAGGGCGTGGTGAACTGCACCGCTTCTTCCAGGGGTTGTCGGCGCTCGAACAAGACGTTGAGATCCTACAGCGAGAGGATGGAAGGGTGTCGTTGGCCTTTGAGCGCGACGGCTACGCCTTCGAGGTTGTTTTCCCACATTCCTACCCTGTCGTCAAGCCCGTCGTCGAATGTCGACCCGTGGACATTCCAGCAGGACAGGAGGAGTCCTGGAAAACCCCGCGCACCCTGTTTGTAGCCATGGACCGTGGCGACAATATCGTTACACGCATCGAGGATCTGGTTACAACGTTCCTTGTCAATCGGGAACACACGGGGTCTGACGTTCCCCGCGACAGAGTGGGCTGAATCCCATGGGCTGGTCTTCGCAGCAGTCAGCAAGACTACGCCTCGAAATGGACGTCCTGTCGCGCTACTTCCCGACCTTCTTCCTGAAAGACAGCATCATCCCCGGTCATGCCATCATCGAGGGGACCTTGCGCTCCAATGCNNTCATCGAGATCGTCAGTCCCGTTCTCCGAGACCGTTTTGGGCACTCCCTGGTCGACCTGGGAACGTCATACCCGATGCACCTGCTGAAACCGGAGAACGGCGTCGTACGCATCTGTCACTACAGCGCCTCTCACTGGAGTCCCAATGTCACATTCTCCAAAGTCCTGCTGAAAATCCGGGCCTGGATCGAAGCCTATGAAGGCCATCTGGATAGCGGCTATGCCATAGACCACTATCTGCCACACATGACAGCCTGACCACGAGGAGGAACACGATGGAAGAGAAAGACTCTAAAGGCGTCCTGGATCATCTGGCACAGATAACACAGGGCAAGACGACAACCAGAAAGCTGGTTTTTGACCCACGAACACAAGAGCTGGTGCTTGTCGACGCCAAGTCCCCTCAGCTCTCGCCGGACGCTGTGACGGCGGATGACCCGACGCGCGACGGCTTCTTCGCCTGCTGACTGCCATGACGCCCTTGGTTTACGTGCTTGAGGAACAGGTCCGTGACCTGCTCAGCCAGACGGGAGACGTCCGCCTGCTCGATGGTGTTGCTTATGGGTTCGACGACTGGACAGTCTTTCACGCCTACACCGAGAAGCCTTCTTCAACGCCTTCCGGGTTTACCTGCCCGTGCGTCGCAATGCGTTCGGACACTGAGGGGTTCGTCGACGAAGAGACGCTCATGCTGCAGGTTCGCAGCCGTGTCGCCCCCGACGGGAGGCCCATCGTGGTCCTGTTGGCAGGAACCGACGCGGCGGGTTCACCCTCCTGCCGCGCACTTGTCCTGACCGAGAAGGGCGTATCCGGCGCAGACACACGGTTTGTCCCTCGCCGCTCCGAGTTATTCACCCGCAACACAGGGCTCCTCGAAGTGTCGGCCCTTGCCGACAAGAAGGTCGTCATCGTCGGCCTTGGAAGTGGCGGTTCCCCCATCGCTCTNNGAACTGGCCCGCGCAGGAATTGGCCATTTCACTCTCATGGACTTCGACCGGCTCGAGCTGGGAAATATCAGCCGCCACGTGTGTGGTGTAAACGATCTCGGGAGGTACAAGACGCTCGCGGTGCGGGACCAGATGCTGCAGAAGAACCCGTATGCCGACGTCTCGACCCTGGAGATCAACGTCAACCAGTCGTTGAGCCAGGTCGAGGATGCCGTCGCGGCATGTGACCTGCTCATTGTCGCCTCTGACAATGACCAGAGCCGTTTCAACCTCAACCAGATNNTGGAAGGGCCCCTGCTACAACTGCGTCTTCTCCTCGGGTCTCATCGACGGCCGTGAAGAGGAGATGTCTCAGAAGCGACAGGCTCTCGCCGTATTGCCTGCCTACGTCGAGGAAGGCAAGATCAACACCATGATCCAGATCGGGCTGTCCTCTGACATCGCCCCTATCGCGAACATGATGGTCAAAATGGCACTGGTGGAACTGTCACGCGGCATCGAGACCGGGATGAGCACGGTCGACGAAGACCTCGCCTCGGATTTCTACGTCTGGGCAAACCGGCGCGAAGAAGCCTATGCAAACTGGCCCCGCATGGGCTTCAAGTGGACACACCCGAGTATCCTTCGATGGTATGGCGCCCGTATCGACCGTGATCCAGACTGCCTGGTGTGCGGTGGCCACCTGGAGGAAGAACCAGCGACATAACGTCATACCCTGCGTGCAAGACATGTGCTAGAAGAAGTCGTTGCGATCATCCACCCTCGTGTTCAGCAAGCGCAACGCGATAAACAGGATACCGAAAACGATACGAACGATGAGCCAGATGACATGCCCGGCCACGGCCCAGCCGTTCAAGTCTCCCTGCGCCTGCTGGTCCGGGACGTTGGCCCACACGTCACTGAACTGACCACCTCTCGTGCGCTCCTGAGAGCGCATCGCCTCCCACATCGCCTCAGCTTCGGCCTGCCGCTCCCGCGGGTCCGCCCCCGCGTTGCCCCACTGTGAATTCCACGTGGACTGGGGTCCCGCACCGGCAGTAGGGTTGCGGTATGCAGACTGTCCGTAGCTGCTGGGAGCAGCGGTCTCACCCCAGCTCTGCGACGATGCACTGATCTGGGCGTCGTACTGCTGCCGCTCCTCAGGGTTGCCGAGGACGTCGTATGCCGCGTTGACCTGTTCCATCATGAGTGCGGCACTCGCGTCGCCGGGGTGCAGGTCCGGATGGTATTTCCTCACCAGGACCCGATACTGCGAGCGGATCTGCTCCTGGGGCGCCGACGAGCTCACGCCCAGAACGCCGTACAGGTCCTTGTCAGGCGTCACTATCATCATCCTCCGCGTCCGTCGGGAGCCCGACAGCTTCGGCCAGATTCCGTTCCTGGGCTGCCCTCGCCGCGTCGCCCATGGCGTCACACGCCATGCTCATGACAAAGTGGAGTTGTGCTCGTATCTCAGGGTCCGGCGATGCTGCCTCGAGAAGCAGTCCCTGCTCGTACTGGCGCATAGCCTGCTCATGTTCCCCGGCGGCCTCGGAAACGTCTCCGACCGACCGCATGGCCTCGGCCTGCAGCAGCGTGTCACCGCACAAATGGGCCAGCGAAAACGCTCCCATTGCCTCACTGCGCGCGGACGCCAGGTCCTGCCGGGCAAGGCTGACCTGTGCAAGAGCAAGCAGCGCATTGATCTGACCAGCGCAGTCGTCTGCGGCGCGCGACACCTCGAGAGCGCGACTGTCCTCGTACATCGCCTTCTCCCAGTTGCCCACCTCCGCGTACATCGCTCCCAGGTCGGACGAGATGTGATAGACAAGCTCAGGGTCGGGCTCCAGTTGAGCCGCCAGTTCCTCCGCCTTCGCGGAGAACCTGATGCCGCGCGGGA
>NZ_QXIU01000200.1 GCF_003570935.1 Candidatus Cryosericum odellii | reverse complement strand
GCGCCCTGACGCTCGACCTCCTTGCCTTCCTGAACGACGGCAAAGCTGTCCTCATTGGTATGACGCTGCAGTCCGATGTCGGTCCAACCCGCTCCGATGACCCTCATGGCGACCTCCTGACTGAGCCTATTCAACCCCGTCAATAGTCACAAGTCCAGCACATTCCTCACGTACAAACCGGTCCTGCGTCACAAGGCGCATACTGCGATGGTGGCAGTGACCGCGAGCAGCGTTATCGTGAAGCTCGACGGGGCCGCTTCCAGCGCATAGTCTGAACCCCCTGGACGCGACGGAACAGCACAGTGACACCCCGCACGAGACGGCCGATGCCTGCGGGCCTGCGACGCGCTCCCGTTAGCGTATCCACGATGGCACTTCCAGCACCCAGGAAAGCAGTTCATCCATCGATGCCTCCGGACAATCTCAACAAATGTCCCTTCCTATTAAGTGTAGTTCACAGAAGATAAACTCAAAGAGCAGGGACAAACCGGACAAGAATTGTACTTTTGTCAGCTAAAGTACAATTTCAGCACAACGAATTGTACTTTCATATACAATGGAGTGGCAGATGCTTATGGCCGCTGCATCAGGGAAGAGACATCTTCGGGCGGTTGACCGATCTCAAGTTCCACCGCAAGAGGGGGAATCTGTATGAGGAGATGTCTCCCTGAAGGGCGCCGTACGCCTAGCCGAGCAGTGGGAGTGTCTGTAGTCAGAGCCCTCGCATTTGGCCTATGAGGACCAATATTGGTAGCACAACATCCTTTCCGAAACCTAGGGACCATTTCAGGACCCCCAGAACTCGATCCCACGACGGATGAACCTGCTTTGATTCCGCCTCCAGAACGCGGAACTGCTTCTCTGCCTCACCCACACTTTCCGGATGTTCGACCCTCACTGCGTTCACTACCTGATCAAGCGTGACCGTACAGTACACAGCGGATTCAGCACTCGCGCTGTTGTTGATATTGACTGTGACGTCTGGTCTGACCTGGCCGGGCGCATTACCTGCAGCCAAGTTCTGCACCTCCATGAGATCACTGTGCTCCAGCCGAACATACCTGTCACCATCCCGAAGATCGAGCTTGACTGTCCCTGGTCGACTGACCAGATCCATAAGAACGTGGATCAGTTCAGGAGATTGTGCCTCGCCAGTCATTTCTTACTCCCGGGCGGCGTCAGCTTGCGACCGGTCTTGGCCGACCTATACTCAATTCCCCGTGGCGTGACCTTCGCGATAACGAGTGTTCCCGATGGAGGTGGCGCGATGTCTCGTGGCGTAACCCTCGCAGCTGCACATCTCCCCGATGGCGGTAGTGCATTCCCTTTGTACGCGGCCGCAGCAGTGTATCGGTGACAAGCCTTCACTTGCACGTTCCATACGGTTCCTGTCGAGAAGCTCACCCTCATGTCTGCTGCCGCCTTGGTTCCGGGTCGGACTGATAAAGTCTGGCTTTTCGCGCCGAGATATGCCATAACCTTCTTCTCAGAACTCGATGAATGACTGTCTCGCTTCATATGCTCTCCTCCATGCTCTTCGTTGATCTTGCTCCAGCTGTTGGTCTGAGTTCAGGCCAACGGCAGCCCAATGCCCCCATTGTGTCGCTCAATTATGCTACAAATCGTGTGACACGTCCATGCTGGTCGAAGCATCACACCACAGCGCTGTTCGTTTGATTACTCATCTGCATAGTGGGTGCTATACTTGCTGTGGAAGACACGAGCAACGTGGTCTCTGAAGAGGGGGCATCCACCGCAATGAGTTTGAGTGAGAGCGACACACGAGCGAAGTTGATTGACCCGGCACTGCACGAGCGCCAATGGACCGAGGACCTCATCAAACGCGAGGAATCCGCGGGCAGCGTGCAGATCATCGATGGCAAACCTGTCAAGGAGAAGAAGGGGCGTATCGACTATACGCTGCGCGTCCGAGTGAATCCCTCGACCCAACCTCTTGCAGTTGCCCTCATCGAAGCCAAGGCCGACCACTTACCGCCCAACCACGGCTTCGAACAAGCCAAGGCCTACGCATCCTGCAAGCGACTTAACGTTCCATTTGTCATTGCGACCAACGGTCACCTGTTCGTTGAGTTTGACCGGTTCTCCGGAATGACGCGTGGACCTCTGCCCATGACCGAACTGCCGACACCCACGGACCTGCGTACGCGCTATGAACATGGCATGGGCTTCCTTCTGACTGACGAAGCTGCTCAGCCGCTCATTACTCCCTACAAGGGTGGCGAGGCAACGCGGCGCTACTACCAGGACGCTGCCATTCGCGCCGTCATGGAGCGTATCGCGCGTGGAGAGAAACGTGCACTCCTCTCACTGGCAACGGGCGCAGGCAAGACCTTCATCGCCGTGAACCTGCTGCGCCGCATCGCGGATGCCGGCCAGCTGCGCAAGGCATTGTTCCTGTGTGATCGTGACGAGCTGCGCAAACAAGCGGTCGGTGCGTTCCAGAACGCCTTTGGCTCAGATGCCCAGCCAGTCACAGCGGGGGACAGCCAGAAGAACGCCCGTGTCCTCATCGCGACATATCAGACGCTGAACGTGGACACCGAGGATGCCGACGCCAACTTCCTACTGGCCAACTACCCCGAGGACTACTTCAGTCACATCATCATCGACGAGTGTCACCGCTCGGCGTGGGGCAAGTGGTCTATCGTGCTTACGCACAACCCCAACGCCATTCAAGTTGGTCTGACAGCAACACCGCGTCAGCTCAAGATCAGTGAGTCTACGCCAGAGAGCCAGGCAGATGCTCAAATCACGGCTGATAACCTCAAGTACTTCGGTGAACCCGTCTACGAATACTCGGTCCAGCAGGCCATGGATGATGGCTACTTGGCTGCCTGCGAGATCATCAAGTCGGACATCCTGTTCGAGGGCAAGTCAGGAAACGAGCAACTGACGGGTCTGGACAAAGGTGATCTGGTCAGCAGGAGTATCAAAGATGCCACCACGGGCACCGATGTCACCCCGGACGAGATCCACGAGCACTACGAAGCTCGCAGCTTCGAAGAGAAGCTGCTGCTGCCGGACCGGGTGAATGCGATGTGCACTGACTTGTTTCAGCATCTGCTGGACTCCGGCGGCCCTGAGCAAAAGTCGATCGTGTTCTGTGCGAGCGATGTGCACGCCGGCGCCGTGGCCGATACTATGAACAACCTCTACGCTACGTGGTGCAACCTGAACGCTCAGCGGCAAACCGACACGTACGCCTTCAAGTGCACGGCCTCGTCGTTTGGCAACGATAGCCTACCGGACCTTAAGGGAGCCTCGCGCCATCACTTCATTGCCACAACAGTAGAGCTGCTCACGACAGGTGTCGATGTGCCCTGCGTGCGCAACATCGTGTTCTTCAAGTACGTGAAGTCACCTATTGCCTTCTACCAGATGGTAGGCCGTGGAACGCGCCTGGATGCGCCGACTGGCAAGCTCATGTTCCGCGTCTACGACTACACCAATGCCACACGCCTTTTCGGTCAGGACTTCGTCACTGCCAAGACGACGTCCACGAAGGGGCCCGAAGGGCTGGAGCAGCCGTTGGAGCCCACGCTCTCCGTTGAAGGTTTCGAAGTCCATGTGAGCCAGGCGGGAACCTACATCTTGGCCAATGTCGATGGCGAGGCCAGACCCGTGACGGTAGAGGAGTACAAAGAGTTGCTGACTGCCAAGCTGACAGCTGAGGCGCCGACCCTCGACGAGTTCAGGACGCAGTGGATCGACCCTGAGTCACGGCGCGAGCTGCTGGAGAACCTGCCCGACGGTGGTCGCTCAGCCCTGCTGATTCGGCAGTTGCAGGAGATGCAGCCGTATGACCTGTTTGATGTCCTGGCCGAGCTTGGCTATGGCATGGAACCCAAGACACGGCAAGACCGGGCACAGTCCTTTACCTACAAGCACAAGGGATGGTTGGACGGCATGCCTCAGTCAACCCGTATTGCCATCATCGCTCTTGCCCGTCAGTTCGTCGGGGCGGGTACCGAGGGGCTCGAAAACCCGTCCATCTTCAAGACCACTGACGTCATCAAGGCCGGCGGCATAGCTGCACTGAAGCTGCTGGGCGAGCCATCGGATGTCCTGCATGAGACGAAAGAGAGGCTGTTTGCCGTATGAGTTCCCGTTCTTCGCACTTGACGTTGTCCACGGTGCGCCTTGGGTCAGTTGCACGCATAGTTGGCGGATCAACGCCCGATAGCGGAAATGCATTATACTGGGGTAGCGACATCGTTTGGGTGACTCCTGCCGATCTTGGTCAGCTGAAAACAACGCATGTCCAGGATTCGCGACGTCATCTCACGCGTCTTGGATTCCAGAATGCAAGTATCGAGATGTTGCCGGTCAATTCCGTCATTCTCTCAAGTCGCGCCCCGATAGGCTATCTGGCGATCAACGACGTGCCAGTATGCACGAACCAGGGCTGCAAGAGCTTTGTGCCTGGAGCGTCCTTGGACGCTCGTTACTTGTTCCACTTCCTCAAGCGAGCTGTGCCCAGCCTGCGTGAACTGGGCAGCGGGGCAACCTTCGCTGAGGTATCTAAGTCGAAACTTGAAGGCTACGCTATTCCGCTTCCTCCTCTCGCAGAGCAGCAACGCATCGTGGCGAAACTCGACGAGCAGATGGCTGCCCTCGACCACGCCGAGAAGGCTCTCGCCGAGCAGCAAGCCGCTGCATCCGCTGTCGCCACGGCTGTTCTTCAGCAGGCCTTCTCAGGCCCTGAGTGCAAACGCTGGCCCTCGGTGCGACTTGTGAGAGCTGGTACATTTGATGCCGGTGGAACGCCTGCGAAAGACCAACAGCGCTATTGGAGTGATACCGGATATCCCTTCGTAACCGGAGCCGACATCACATCGGCGACCGTCGGTGCAAGAAACGCCCGAGCGTTCCTCACGCAGGAAGGTCTTGTTTCTGGCAAGACAGCTGTCTGCCCAGCAGGTACAGTGTTGGTCGTCACACGAACTCGTGTGGGAAGAGTTGGAATCGCTGGCGAGACGGTGGCAGTCAGCCAGGACATCACGGCCTTCACGTGCCAGCGCAATCTGCTGCCAACCTATGTCATGTGGTTCTTGAGAAAGGAATCCGACCATCTGATTGCTCAGTCCCGCGGTGCCACGATTCAGGGCCTGAGGCGCTCGATCCTTGAGGACCTCGACATTCCAGTGCCGTCCATTCCGGAGCAGAGACAAATCGCCGAAAGCATCGAGCAAGCCACTCACAACGTAGCAATGTTGCAGCAAAGCATCACCTATCAGCTAGGCACACTCACGTCGCTGCGCACTTCGTTTCTTGATGCCGCATTTTCCGGGGAGATCTGACATGACCGAGACCACCGAGAGGATAGTCGAATCGTACGTTCGGTACGTGAAGGGCTGGGCAACGATCAGCAATATCAAGTGTCCAGACCAGCATGAAATCGACCTTCTGGCCATCAACCCCAAGGACTTGGAACGGTATCACATCGAAAGCAGCGTGCACGTGCCAGGCACTGGCTTCTCCAAACTGACCAACGGCGCCTTTGACTGGGAACAGATGAAAGTGCGCGTGAAAGCACCGAGTCAGCGCCGCACCATCGGCTTCTTCGTGAAACAGAAGTTCGGGACTGATGGGGTCGTGCAAACTCTTCACACCTACGGCTTTGACCCGGGGAACTACCACAAGATTATCGTTACCTGGGATTGCGAGCCGGACGCCAAAGAAACAGCAAAGCAAAACGACATCGAAGTTTGGGAATTCCCGGACTTGTTGGACGAGATTGTCGCCCTAGCAGGCAAGGGCAAGCACTACGTCATGGACGACACGGTCCGTACCCTGCAGATGCTCGTCTACGCGCAGCGGAGGAAAGGGAAGGTATGAAAACAACGAAACGCTTCGGCACACAGCAGTCCGTGAACCAGGCCATCAAGAACATCTGCGACGTCATGCGCCGCTCCAAGTGCGCGGGTGCTATGCAGTATGTCCCTGAGCTGACCTGGATGCTCTTCCTGCGTATCCTCGACGAGCAGGAGACCGAGGAAGCCGAACAGGCCAAAGCGGTGAAGCAGGACTACGTTCCATCCCTCGAATCTCCGTATCGGTGGAGCGACTGGGCAGACCCCAATGGCGCTGTGCGCCAGAAGTTGCAGAACGGGCACCTCGGCGACCTGTTTGCCTTCCTCAGTCAGCAACTGTTCCCGTATCTGAAAGGCCTTAAGGACATCCCCAATGCTACTCCGCGGCAGAAGGTCATCGCGCAAATCATGGACGGCATCCAGCAAACACGCATCGACACTGAGCACAACTTCCTTGATGTCATCGACCGTGTGCACGAGATCAGCGCCGCCAGTATCGACACGACGCACGTGTTCCCGCTCAGCCAAGTCTATGAAGGCCTGCTGCTGAAGATGGGCGAGAAGGGTAATGACGGTGGCCAGTTCTTCACCCCGCGCGAGGTCATCCGAGCAATGGTGCAGACGGTTCAGCCACGCATGGGCGAAGTGGTGTACGACCCTTGTTGCGGCACCGGTGGATTCCTGGCCCAGGCGTACGAGTACATGCATGACCGTGCTCCTCGTGCTACGCCCGAGCGCATCGACTTCCTCAAGCAGCAGTCATTCTTTGGCCGCGAGAAGGAGGACATGATCTTCCCCATCGCCCTCGCCAATCTCATCCTGCATGGCATAGACCAGCCCAACCTATGGCACGGCAATTCCTTGACCGGCAATGCCACCTACGACGAACTGTGGCAGGGAGCACCGCCACTGTTTGACGTGATCCTCACCAACCCGCCGTTCGGGGGCAAGGAGAACAAGGATGCTCAAACGAACTTCGCCTACCGGACCAGCGCAACGCAGGTGTTGTTTCTGCAGCACATCATCCACAACCTGAAGCCAGGCGGCCGCTGTGGCATGGTCGTGGACGAAGGCATCATGTTTCGCACCAAAGAGCAAGCCTTTGTCCAGACCAAGCGCAGCCTGCTCGATGACTGCGATCTGTGGTGCGTCGTCAGCCTGCCCGCTGGGGCCTTCGTCGCGGCAGGAGCGGGTGTCAAAACCAACCTGCTGTTCTTCACCAAGGGCAAGCCGACCGAGAAGACATGGTACTACGACCTGTCCGGCGTCAAGGTCGGCAAGAAGTCACCACTCACGCTAGCCAGCTTCGAGGAGTACCTTCGCCTGTTGCCCGACCGTGCCGACAGCGATCATAGTTGGACCGTGACGCGCGCGGAGATCGAGGCGAAGGGCTATGACATCAAGGCCGTGAACCCACACGCCAAGGTCGATGTCGACACGCGCACCCCCGCTGAGCTCCTCGACCTCATTGAACAGAAAGGCAAGGAAGTCGACGAGGCGATCAAACAGTTGAGACAGTCGCTCAGTCAGTAGCTTGTCATCAGAGGTCTATGAATCGCGTTCCCAAGTACCGCATGTACATAGATGAAACTGGGACAGCCAGCATGAAGTGTTCAACAGAGTCCAATCGTTACCTGTCACTTACGGGGGTCATACTCGATCGCAACTACGCAAGCACCACGGTCGCCTCAGACCTGAGCACTTTCAAGCAACGCTACTTCGAGTATGATCCTGACAATCCCGTGATCCTCCATCGCGCTGAGATTCATAGCTGCAAGGGCGCATTCTGTGGTCTGAAAGACCAAGAGGTCAGGGACTCATTCAATCGGGATCTGCACGTGCTTCTGACAGACTGGGACTATACAGTGATCACAGCCATCATCGACAAGCAGGCTCACAAGGAGCAGTATGGCAGCTGGGCCAATGAACCCTACGGGTACTGCATGGAAGTGCTGACGGAGAAGTACGTCTTGTGGCTAAAGAACCATGATGGGACAGGCGATGTACAAGCGGAATCCCGCGGAGCAAATGAGGACCTCGCACTCAAAAAAGCCTATTCCACATGGTATGACTCTGGCACAAGCTATGCCAGCACCGATCTCTACCATCAACATCTCACAAGTGGTCAGCTGAAACTGCAACCGAAGATCATGAATGTACCAGGTCTTCAGATTGCTGACCTAGTGGCCCAGCCAAGTTTCAGATATGGCTTGTGGACGCGTACGCAGGCCACAATCCCTGACTATCTGAGCAAGACCGTCGGTGTGTTGCACGACTCGAAGTACAATCGTAGGTGGGATGGAACGATAACGGGATATGGTCTGAAGTGGCTCCCAAAATAGCAAGCGGCCCTTGCGGGCCGCCGAAGGTCAAGCCTTCCACCTCCAGGCAAACTGGATTGATTGTATTATGTCAAACCGGTCCGCAGAAGTCAAGACCGTTGTGGGCACTCGCACAAGTGTGACCTACCTTCGGAGTACGTTCACAGCACTTCTCTCTTGATCATGTGGCCGCAAAGTGGCAAATGCAAACACGCCAACCTGCAGGAGGTAAGAGTAACTCTATTGCTGCGACTTCGATGCTTGTCTCTCGAGAGCTGCTCGTAGTTGGAGTGCTTGGCACCGTGCGAGTTCGGGAGGTACTGCATTCCCAATCATTCTGCTCGCCCCAGTCTTCCCGCCACGCATCGAGAACTTGTAGTCGCTGGGGAAAGACTGCAGCAAAGCCGCCTCTCTCAGTGTCAAAGCTCTATCCTGCTCGGGATGGAGAAAACGCCCTTTGGAGGGATTCGTGCACCCGGATGTTATTGTTGGAGCAACCGCATCCCAACTTAAGCGCCCGTAGATGTCCTTGAAACCGTTGCATTTCCGATGGCACTTAAGTTGCTGATCTCTTCCCAGATCCAGGCGGCTGCCTCCATCCTTTGGAATTGCCCGTATTCTTCTCATAACTTCGTCTGAGTGACGCTCGGGCACATTCTGAAGCGGATCGTCGCCCGTCCCTGGGCTGGGCAAGTCGCCAATTGCCTCCCTCACGCTGCAATGTTGGTGCACAGGAGGACATAGCCCAACGGGAAACCCCAGTCCAGCTGCCATGAACAAGCGACGGCGACGCTGTGGCACACCATAGTCCGCTGCATTCAACACTTGGGGGGCAGAGTACAGATATCCAATCTCGGCCAATCTCCTGCAGAACTGTGAGAACTTCGGATCGTTCACCAGCCCCGGTACATTCTCAAACATGATCGCCCGGGGCATAAGTGCCTCAACAAACCGCAGAAACTCGAAAAGCAGATCATTCCGGGGATCATCGACAGTATGTGCACCATTGCATGTTCTTAGCGAGGAAAAACCTTGACAAGGGGGACAGCCAGCCAACAAGTCCAAGGTTCTTGGCTCCAAGCCTACTTCGCGAGCAACAGCCAGCGGGTCTGCCTTTCTGATGTCGCCCTCAATGACGCGCACTTCATCGTGATTCATCCGATACGTCTCAACCGCTAGCGGATCATTGTCAATCGCTGACAGAACCGTAAACCCAGCTTGATCCAGACCGACGGTCATTCCACCGCAGCCGCAGAAAAGGTCCATTGCAGTTAGCGAGTCCGTGTGTGTTTTCAAAAGTCCAACCACTAGGACATCTCCCGATTCAAACTCAGAGGTGCAACGTCGCTCGAAACGTGGAGGGGTCCTCGGTTCACACGACGCCTATCCTCAAGAATTGCAGCAATCTTCTTCAGGCACAGTTCCGGATCGTCCAACACCTCATGTTCCCACATGCGCACTACGGTGATCCCGCTCTGTGCCAACTTGGAGTCTACTATTCGGTCACGCTTCCTGTTCGCGCTAATCTTGCGTGACCAGAATTCGCTCCTCGTGCTTGGAATTCTCTTGCATTCACGACACCCGTGCCAGAAACACCCATCCACAAAAACCGCCAGTTTCATGCCAGGAAAGTACAAATCCGGATGTCCGACAAGGCGAGAGCGAAGGCGATACCCACGAATGCCATTGTGCCACAGCGTGCGTCGAAGAATTATCTCGGGCTTCGTGTTCAGCGATCTGACGGCAGACATGCATCTGCGCCGCTGCTCTCTCGTGATATCATCCACTGGCTACTCCTGCTGCTCTTCCGACGGGGCTTCTTGAATTGTCTCAGGGTTGAAGTACAGAACGATATCATGGTTGGGAAGCCGAAGCTGCGGCCACCAAGCAGTCTTCCCAGCATCCTCCATCTTGTAAATGAATAGCGCCACCCGGTCGTCCGGAACGTCTCCCGCTTCGCCGCCAGTCAGTATTCCCTGAGTCTCACGGCGTCTTTCCGTGACTCTGCGTCCAATTCGGACTCGGATGTAGGCGTCAGGCCCATAGCGCAAGGATAATTCTTCAAGCACCGCAACGAGCACCTTTGGATTCCAGAGCACAGCATCAACTCTTGGATCCTGCTCACTGAGCTCAACCACGCGAATGACCTCGGACGTGGAGCAATGGTCGTATGGTATAGCCGAAGAGTATTTTGAGACGAGATCATCTATCTGACGCATATTGTCTGTCGGTGTGGCGAAAAACAGCGGCAGAATCGGGTTGTAGGTTCCGCCCCCGATATATGTAGTGATGTCTTTGGGGACGACATTCGGCCGCGTCGGCCGAATCCACTTCTCCAAGGGTATTCCTTCCACGTGAGAGTCTGGATATTTCTTGAGAAGTATTCTAAGGCTACTCTCCATCTGAGAAATATTCGCGAAGTGCTTGGCGAGTTCGCTAGGCAAGTAGAGCCGCGTCAGGCTAGCATCCTCTCCCCTGTAACCATACATTCGTGCATGCTGCAGTACGGTATCAGCGTTTGGCTGTTTTGGATTGCGACCGTAGTAGCTGACAAGCAGGTTTGCTATCGTCACGCCGCGGCTCAACTTGTTGCCACCAACAAAAATGCAATACGGACGGTCGACTTTCGATTCATCCTCAGAGCCTGCGTTGATAATCCTGACCGCTGTAGATCGGATGGTTAGAGCGATCTGCGCCAGCACCTGCTCCATGCTCGGAAACGTTTGGTCAGAATCCTGCAAGTCGTCGTATGCTGAGCGAAGTCCCGACAGAATGCCCTGCTGCACAGGGGTCCTGCTCTCGCTCTTTACCGCTTCTGCCATCTCGCTGTAGTATTGCGTGATTATCTTGGCCAGGTAGCGATGGTCAACAGTCTTCGCACTGACATGGCAAAGGAAAGCATAGCACTCCATCGGTCGACTGATGAGCTTCACCGACGCCGCCACAAAGAAGCTATTCAACGCCTTTCGAAGACCGTTTGGCACTGAGCCACCGGCTTTTGGACCTTTCTTTGCTGCAAGATCCAGAACCTCTTTCTGGTCAACTTCCCTGAGCGGACTGCCTGACCCAAAGAGAGAGTCCCTATCTGAGTCAAAAAAGAAGCTGCCTCCGATGTAGTCTGATCCAGGTTCGGTCAGGACAGTAGACCGTGGTCGATAGGCGCCGCCTGCTTGCTGAAGAAACAGGGCCTGTGGTGTCGCCGTCGCCTGCACAAAGCTAGCACTCTCAAAGAAGATTCTGAGGTCGTTGATAGCGGCATTTACTGCACTGACCTCCTCGTCTACATTGCGAGCATTCGTATTCAGGCTGGCCTGGTCTGCCTCGTCGTCGATGATTAAGGAAGGTAGGTTCCGAGCATCGGCACGTCTGAGCGCGTCAAGCAAACTCTTCAGTTTCGAGACATTCTTCGAACACACCAGTACCACTGAGGAATTAGCAAGGCATTCTTTGAGACTCTCGATGTCCGACCACTCACCCTTTCCCTTAACAGCTACTGTCTTCAACGCATTCGAGAGCCTATCGTAAGTCTGCTTGTACAGGATATTGATATCTGATGTCAACACGATAATGCATCGGAATCCCGTGTCGAGTGCGACCCCGACGGCCGCAGTGATCACGCTTGTCTTTCCGCTTTGGATTGGCCCATAGATGAGCACGTCGCTGGTCGGAGTCTGCCCCGGTGTCTCTCCAGCGGGCTGGTTCACGCAATGATCGATGACCTCTTGAGCCTTGGCCAAGACCACGTCTTCATTGATTTTCGCGTTCTCCTGTTTCAGCATGCTCAGAACAGAATCCGTGTGACACCGACCTCTTGTTGTCTCACTCATCGACGCACCCTCCATTCTTCTCCTCCAGCAGCAGTCTAGGCCAATCGCTTCGTGGAACCTTTCGTGCCAGGTGACCCGCACGCCCCACAACGGCATAGCTTCTCCCATACGGCCTTGCCGTGGCGACCCAGCCACCTTGTGGTCCAGCTACGCTGAGAATATCACCTAGGGGAAGCGTGCATACACCATCGCCACCGCACACAAGTCCAAGGAAGACACGGTGCGTCTCTTGCGAGTAGTGAACCATGCGCTCGAGATCTCTGGTACTGACATTGAAGGTCCAGCGAGACTTGCCGCTGGTACAGTGCTTCAACTCGAAATACACGGCCCCATTGACGAGAAAACCCTCCTGAGTCGCTTGTAGACCCTTGCACCCGGGAGCCCTCAACAACAGCAGCACGGCAGCTCCTCGATAGAAGTCGACAGTGTCCATCCTTCCCTCCTCCGAGCTGACCCAATCGGCCGTTTTCTTCCTGCCGAAAAAGCCCGATCATGCTACCGACACACCAATACCACAAGCATATCTGATGCAAAAGCCGTGAGTGAACAAGCCATAGCCAAGTATATCAGCTAGCACTCTTGTTTCCAACTGATGCGTCCGCTCGACGTAGAGGCTAACACCATACTACGTTGTCGTGGGCTTTTCTCAAGTAGACGCAGACTGCCCAAGAACTGACCCGAATCCTGCCCTGGAACCACAGACCACTTCGTCATGCTAAGAATTGTGTATGCTTATTTTCCTCGGCAGAGTAAATGCAGCAGGATCGCTTGTGTGATTTGGAATGACAAACCGCACCAGAGACTCCTGGTGCGGTGTCGAATCGTGAGCTCCAAGCCCAGGTTCGGGCTGCCTGCCATTTCCTGTGCGGACACCGTCCACGAGCGCGGCGACCGTCTCAGAGAAACAACCTCGCTGTGTCAGCACACGTGCCGGCACAGCGAGGACAGTTCTGGTATCAGTATACTACTTTTTGGCTACGGGTTTCTTGACGACCGGCTTCTTGACTGCCGGCTTCGCGGCCTTGACAGCGGGTTTAGCAGCAGCAAGTTTCTTTGCCGGAGCTTTGGCAGCAACAACCTTCTTCGCTGGAGCTTTGACGACCGCCTTCTTGGCAGCGGGTTTCACGGCGGCCTTGACAACCGTCTTCTTGACCACGGGCTTCACAGCAGCCTTGGGGGTCACGCACTTGCAACCTGCCTTCATGGGTGCCTTGATCTCGACCTTCTTCACTGCCTTCGGTGCAGCGACGACCTTCTTCGCGGTTACTGCAGACTTCTTTGTTGTTCCAGCCATTGCCATCTCCTTTGTTTAGATTCATGTTGATATTCTTGTTGACGTTGGTACCAACACTTGATGTCAATACTCTACGACAAAACAAGTTTCATGAAAGATGTCAAGCCCCCGCGCGCGACCGCATCGAAACGTCTCATGACCAACAACACCTCTTCTGGAGCCACGTTACGAACTTTATCACGTTTCTGCGCGTACGGTTCAATTGTCGACGTTTGTTTCGAAAGGCACAGAAATCGCTGCTCCGGGCACTTCTTCGTCGGGTGGAACATAGTCTGGAATCAGAACTTCCACGTCGCGGATATCACGTACCATGAAGCTCGCGACGCTCACCACGAGTGCCACGCCACCAAACAGCACAAATATAAGAGCCATGCCGGCACCACGACCGACACCGACCAGTGGGCCAAACACTCCTGCCAATATCCCTCCCGGCATCATCCGTGGCTCGAATACGAGATCCGCCAGTGGCCCAGCGGCCAACATCGCTATGGGCACCGATATCTGTGCAATCATCATGCGCGTACCAAAGACCTTGCCCTGCACGTCGTGCGGCACCTTCGTTTGCCAGATGGCATCGTTGCAACCGTTGAGAAACGGGATGATGAGCGATCCGAGAAATCCGGAGACGAGCCAGATGGGCAACGTCCGGCCAAACCCCATGAGCATGATGCCCAGAGCGGACACGGACACCATGCCCCACAAAACGCCGTACACCTTGCGGCGCGGTCCACCCCAGGCCGTCATGAGAGCGCCTCCGACGACACCGCCAACAGCGGACACCGTGTTGATGATGCCCAGTGTGGTCGGACTATCACTTGTACGCGCCAGGATCATGGGGGTCCACAGCGTCATGCACACCGATGCGATGAGGTTCGAGGCGAAGAAGCTGAGCTGTAGCAGGAACAGGGGCCGACGCGCCACAATGTAGCGCCAGCCAAAGACTGTTTCCTTCCAGAGGCTGCCACGTGCCTCTTCACCTGCCTGTGACCGCGAGGGAGAGGGAACATCGACTGCCACCAGTAATGCGACGGCAATGCAGAATGAAGCGATGTCGAACAGGAAGATCGGCACGAGGCCCCACATGACGACGACCGCACCCGCAATAATGGGCGCAAGGATGCCGGAGCCACTCTGTGCCAGCGACATCATGCCCGCAGCCCGGCCATACTTTTCTCTGGACATCATGGTGCTGATCGCGGCCTGATACGCGGGCCACTGGAATGCCTGGAATGTGCCCGACAAGGCCCCCACGACACAGAGGTGCCAGACCTGCAGGTGCCCAGTAGCATACAGGACAAGCATGATGACTGTACCCAGTCCTGATGCCACGTCCGAGACCCCCATCGTCACCTTGCGATTCCACCGGTCGACCAGCGCTCCGGCGATGGGACTCATGATAATAATGGGCATGAAACTGAAGAACGCGACGATGCTCAGGGCGGTCGCCCGACCTGTGACCTGCCACGCCCACACGCCTATACCAAAGGTAGTCATCGCGGACCCAACGAGCGAGACCACCTGACCAGCCCAGATAAGCGTAAACGCCTGCATGCCCTTCGGTCGAAATCTAGCCATAGAGCCCTCCTTATGGGTTTCTATAACTGGATGCTCATGTACGAAGGATAGGAAAGTCCTTGACTTTTGCAACAGGCACGGCCGGCCCGGAAGAGAAAGGCGCCGCACCAGATTGGGTGCGGCGCCTGGAAAGAATGTTCCGGAAAAAACGGTATCTACTTGAGGGCTACCAGCTCGTACTGCCGCATACCCAGTCCGATCTCCTCGGCATGTACAACCTGGGATTCCCAGTGTGTTTTGGGGTAGAGGTGTGTGAACTTGTCGCCGTGTTCGAAGTGGACGTCGGCAAGGATGCTGCCCTGATTGGCGACAGCTTTGTTGACGAGGTCCACGCATGCCTGGTCGAGAGCCACCGGGTCGAAGCTGGCGGCGATGCCGATGTCGGGCACGATGGCTGCATCGTTGAGGTCCCAGCAATCGCAGTTCGGACTAACGTTCATGATAAAGCTGACGTGGAACGCCGGCTTGCCATGCAGAACGGCATAGGCGTATTCCCCGATCTTCTCGTTGAGCGCGTCGTTGGTGCCCTGAAACACGGGGAGCGCGGCGCCATACATGCAGACCGCGACGCACTGCCCGCAGCCAACACACTTCGCGTAGTCGATGGCGGCCTTGTGGTCGGCGTTCCATCCGATCGCGACCTGCGGGCAGGAACGGACGCAGGTGCCGCAGGCGGTACACTTGACGACGTCGATACGCGGCTTGGATTCAGAATGCATTTGCATCTTGCCGCCCCGCGAACCACTGCCCATGCCAATATTCTTGAGCGCGCCGCCGAAGCCGGCCTGATCATGCCCCTTGAAGTGCGTGAGCGAGACGATGATGTCAGCGTCGGCAATTGCAGTACCGATCTTGGCTGTCTCGCAGCGCTTCAGGTGGATGGGAACCTCGCGGTAGTCCGTGCCCTTGAGGCCGTCGGCGATGATAACATCTGCCCCGACGGCGATACGGTTGAAGCCGTTCTCCTGGGCAGACTGCAAGTGATCGACCGCGTTGGAGCGGCCTCCCGAATACAGCGTATTGCAGTCGGTCAGAAAGGGTTTGCCGCCCAGTTCACGAATCAGCCTGACGACCCGTGCTACATAGTTGGGGCGAATGTAGGCCAGATTGCCAGGCTCTCCCAAATGCAACTTGAGGGCAACGAACTTGTCCTTGAAATCGATGGTCTCGATGCCGGCTGCCCGCATGAGAGCTTCCGTCTTGTCCA
>NZ_QXIU01000020.1:1912-2799 GCF_003570935.1 Candidatus Cryosericum odellii | reverse complement strand
TTGACAAGTGCCTATGCGGTTTCAGGAGACGAACGCCGTCTCCATGACATCCTGCGCAGCGCACTCGATGGCATCGCCGACGAGATTCACGACACACCCCTTGGCAATCTCATCGCCATCCGCAAGGGCCGCTCGAGTGAACACTCCATCCTCTTCGCCGCACATCTTGATGAGGTCGGCGCCTGGGTAACAAGGATCAACGATAAGGGCTTTCTCGGCATCCATTGCCGCTCGATCGACGAGCGTGTCTGGCCGGGACTGCAGGTCGTCGTCCATGGCACAGAGCCTCTGCCCGGTATTATCGGACTCAAACCGGTCCACGTCATGTCGCACGACGAAATGAACAAGCCGGTTGGCCCCGAAGATCTCTGGATCGATGTCGGATTTCCACGTGAGCAGGTCGTCACAATGGTCCCCATCGGTTCCACCGTCACCTTCACAGCCGGCATCAGCAAACTCATGAACGAGCGCTTCGCGGGAAAGACCCAGGACGACCGCCTCTGTGGCGTGGCCCTGGTGGAGGCCCTCGAGCTCCTCAAGGATATGACGTTGCCGTATGATGTCGTCATGGCCTTCACCGTCCAGGAGGAGATCACCGGGAACGGCGCCTGGACCAGTGGCTACTTCGCGCATCCAGATGTCGGTATCGCCGTCGACGTCACGCATGCCGACACCGAGGGTGTCCCTGAGCACAAGACCATCCCGCTCGGCGGCGGTCCAGGCGTCGCGGTCGGCCCTGTTGCCAATGACCACGTCCTCGAACTCATTCGCAGAAGAGCCAAGGCAGTCGAGATCCCCACCAGCGAAGAACCCTGCATGTCATATTCCGGCACTGATGCGGACGCGTTGCAGCTTGTCGGTTCCGGTATCGCCACCGGCGTCCTGAG
>NZ_QXIU01000020.1:0-1902 GCF_003570935.1 Candidatus Cryosericum odellii | reverse complement strand
GCGTTCATAGGAGAGTTGTATGGAACAGACACGCATTGAGCTGCTGAAGAAGCTCACCGAAGCACGGGGCATCTCGGGGCACGAAGACGAGGTCGGGGCCATCCTCAGAGCAGAGCTTGAGGGTCACGTCGACCGGTTCGAGCGCGATCCCATCAAGAATCTCTTTGCGCTCAAGGGCATGGACAAGCCTGGGGCCAAGGTCATGCTGAACGCGCACATGGACGAGGTCGGGCTGTACGTGACCCGCATCACCAAGGAAGGGTACCTCCACATCGGCAAGGCCGGTGGTATCGACGACCGGCTGCTGCTGGGCAAGAAGGTGCTGGTCGGCAAGGACCGCCTTCCCGGCGTCACAGCCATCAAGGCAGTGCATCTGTCCACCCATGAAGAAGTCGAAAACACTGTCATCAAGGCAGACGACATCGTCGTTGACGTCGGCGCCAAGTCGGACAAGGAACTGGCGGGCAAGGTGGCCATCGGTGATCAGATCACGTTCGACACGGCGTTCGGAACATTCGGCGACGGGTATCTGGTTGGCAAGGCGTTTGACGACCGGGTGGGTTGCGCCATCGTGGCCGAGCTGCTCAAGATGGATTGGCCCTTCCCTGTCATCGGGATGTTCTCGACGCAGGAAGAAGTGGGAACCAAAGGGGCCACCGTTGGAGCGTGGCGATACACGCCTGACATCAGCATCACCGTCGAGGGCACCATCGCTGCCGACATTGGCGAGGTCAAGGATTACCAGGAGGTCACCAACCTGGGCGCCGGCACAGTTCTCACCATCAAGGATGGCGGCATGATCACGGACCACCGGCTTCGCAACCAGCTGATCGAGGTCGCGAAAGCGAACGGGCTTCCCTGGCAGTTCAAGCGCATGCCGGCAGGTGGCACGGATGCTCGCAGCATCCAGCTCACCAAGTCGGGTGTACGGGCACTGGCAGTTGCCGTCCCTTCGCGCTACATCCACTCTCCCGTGTCGCTCATCAAGGTCTGTGACTATGAAAACACGGTATCACTTCTTTCAAAGTTTCTGGCACAACTTGCCACCACGGAGGCATAGATGAATGAACTTATCCNNCTGCATATGGACTGCAGGGTGGACGCACTGGGAAACCTGATCTACTGCATCCCCGCCTCAGGAAAGCCGAAATTGCTGGTGTCCGCCCACATGGACCAGATCGGTATCATCATCACGCACGTCGACAAGGATGGCTTCCTTCGTTTCGGCGCGGTCGGTGGGCTTGACCCATACAAGGTCCTGGGGCACCGCTTTGTCTTCGCGAACGGCACTCTCGGCGTGGCAGCTGTCGAAAGCAAGGAGCACAAGACGCTCGAACATCTGACGCTGGACAAGCTGTTCCTTGATATCGGTGCAGTATCGAAGGATGACGCTCTGCTGCATGTCGCCGTCGGCGATTTCGCAGTGTACGCAGGCGACTGTGTGCAGGTGGGTAACCGCGTGACCTCTGCAGCACTCGACGACCGTATTGGCTGCTATGTCCTCATTGAGGCCCTCAAGGCTGCAGTGGGGAAGAAACTGAACTATGAAACATATGCCATGTTCAGCGTGCAGGAAGAGATCGGCATCAAGGGTGCCAAGGTCGGCGCCTGGGGCATCCAGCCAGACCTCGCCATCGCTCTGGACGTCACTGCATGGGGTGATACCCCGGAAAGCTATGTTCTGGACATCAGCCTGGGCAAAGGACCCGCTATCAAGGTCAAGGACGCGGGGATGGTCGCGACGCCTGCTATCCGTGACCTGCTCATTGAGGCAGCAAAGAACCACGGAATCCCGTTCCAGCTCGAGGTCCTCCAGGGTGGCACGACCGACGCGGCTGCCATCCAGACCATAGCCAATGGTGTCCCTACCGGCGTCATCAGCATCCCCGACCGCTATGTCCA
>NZ_QXIU01000002.1 GCF_003570935.1 Candidatus Cryosericum odellii | reverse complement strand
CCGACTTCGTTGAGAAGGATGTCGGTTCCGATGCGGCCTATGGCCGCGTGAGCAGCCACAAGCTGCACCAGGACTTCATTGCATGGACGACCTTCGTCGACCATCTTCTGAATCCCGCGCAACTGCCCTTCGACACGTCGAAGGCTATGTAAGACCTTTGTCTTCTCCATCATATACCCCTTGGGGTATATTAGGCAGAAAGTTGCCGTTGTCAAGAATGCCTGTAATATAATGTGGTAAAGTTTGGAGGTGTTATATGAAGCGAGTGTTGACTAGTCTGGTCGTTTTTCTTGTCGTGTTTGCCGTCCTCGCAGTTGTCATTGGCCAGTTGCCAATAGAGCCCGTTAAACTGCCGATTCCGTTCTTCCCGACAATACAAACGTCAGTCAAAGCAGTAGCCTACGCCTCCTTCTTCGTCGGTCTGCTGCTTGCCACTATAATCGCTTTCGCTGGCGACATGGCCCTCCGGAAGAGGTTCCGCGCGATGATGCTTGGCCAGAACAAGCGACTGAAACCAGGCGGCAAGAGCAAGGAGATCGCCGACGACACCATGGCGACGACTCTTCCCGGCGAGCGCAAATCTCCAGAATGAACCGCCACAGCACGGTCCAGATTACCCGCGCCGCCCTCATTGCAGCAATGTACATCGTCTTCACAATGGTTCCACCCTTCAATGCCATCAGCTACGGAGTCGTGCAGTTCCGGCTGGGGGAAGCGCTGGTCCTGCTGCCATTTCTGCTCGACGAGGCAGTCGTTGGCGTGGCCGTCGGTTGTCTTGTCGCCAACCTGTTCTCCCCGTTTGGTCTCATCGACGTCGTTATCGGCACCGGTGTAACCGTGCTGGCGGCACTTCTCACTAGACGCTTGCGCAGGACCGGCAGGCTCTGGCTGGCAGCCATACCGCCGATCGTCCTCAACGCACTCATCGTGTCCGCCTACGTATCAACACTCACCCTGCCGGCCGCTGAGAATTTGCCTCTCAAACACAGCCTCACGGCGGGGCTGCGCTTCATCCTGGCGAACTTTTCCTGGAGAGTCTACGTGCCAGTGGCGCTGTCGATCCTGGCCGGTGAGGCGGCTGTTGTCATTCTCCTCGGCCTTCCACTCCTTGCCCTCATCCGTCACAATATCCGCCCCGTCAAGGAGGTTCAATGACCTATACCGTCGCTCTTGCCCAGGTGAATCCTGCGTGCGGTGACCTGGAATACAACGTCAAGATGCACGTCGCCCAGACGGAGCAAGCTCTTGAGGCCGGCGCCGATCTGATTGTGTTCCCCGAGCTGTCACTCTCCGGATACATGCTCAAGGACCAGACGCTTGACGTCATGCGCCGCGCCGACTGCCCCGAGTTCGCTCAGCTCCGTGAGCTTTCACGCCACATCGCGATCTGCGCAGGCTTCGTCGAAGAAGGCGAAGACGGCATTCCCTACAACAGTGCGTTCTTCATGGATGCCGGCGAAGTCTGCCACGTCCACCGCAAGATGTATCTGCCCACAAACGGCATGTTCGAGGAACTCAAGTTCCTTGGACGCGGGAGGGAACTCTCGATCTTCGACACACGCTTCGGGCGCACTGGCATCGTCATTTGTCGTGACCTGTTTCATCCCCTCGAGGTGTCCACGATGGCAGCTCTCGGCATAGGGCTGCTACTGGCGCCCAGTGCCATGCCGGCACGTGGGTTTGGTGGCGAGGAACTGGCAATCGAGCAGACCGTCGGCTTGGCCCTCGGTTCGGCCAGTACGTTCCTCGGGATATTCGTCGTATATGTCAACCGCGTTGGATTCGACGATGGGATCGGATTCTACGGGGGTTCAGCTCTGAGCGACCCTGTCGGAGGCATCACCGTCTCGGCTCCACGGTTCGAGACAGCACAGCTCCTCGGAACCGTCGACACGTCGCACATTGCACGGCACCGCTACCAGCTTCCCATTCGCCGGGAGGAAGACCTGGAGATCGTACGCCATGCTCTGGAAACGAGGAGGAACTCATGACAGTGGATACCCTCGCTCTCAACAACAAATTTGTCGAGGACTATCTCAAACGCTTCGTCCAGGAAGAGCTGCACACGAGTGGGTTCACAGAGGCATGCATCGCCCTTTCCGGTGGACTGGATTCTGCACTGGTGCTCAAGTTGACCGTCGACGCTCTCGGAGCCGACCATGTTCACGCCATCTTCCTTCCCTACAAGGCCAGTTCAGCTGAAAGCAAGCGGGATGCCCGCACGATGTTCGAGTTCTGCGGCATTCCCTGGCAGGAGCTGGACATCAGCGGCATGGCCGATGCATACCTCGCATTGCAGCCTGGCATCGACCGGCTGCGGACGGGCAACCTGCTGGCTCGCCTGCGCATGGCGGTCATCTTCGACCAGTCGAAGGAGGAGAATGCCCTCGTCGTCGGAACCAGCAACAAGAGCGAACTGCTGGTCGGCTACTCGACGTGGTACGGTGATATGGCATGTGCCATTATGCCTATCGGCGACCTGTACAAGACCCAGGTACGGTCGCTTGCGCGTCACATCGGACTGCCACAGCAGGTCATCGCCAAGCCGCCTTCCGCCGACCTCTGGGCCGGCCAGACGGATGAGGGAGAAATCGGTGTGAGCTACGAGACACTCGACCAGGTCCTGTACCTCCTGGTCGACCAGCGCTGCTCGTCTGCCGAAGTCATATCAGAAGGCTTTGATCTTGACCTTGTGCAACGGGTCGAGCGCAAGATTCTGACATCCCAGTTCAAGCGCGTCGCTCCTCCTATCGCCAAGCTGTCGCAGCGCACCGTCGGCACCGATTTCCTCTACCCGCGCGACTGGCGCAAGTAATCCGCGCCACCTCAAGGCATTGATCAACAAAGAACGCCCCGGTCTGATGGCCGGAGCGTTTGCTGTCAAGCGGCAGTGTGGCTGGTCGGCCAGGATCTAGTAAAAGGTCTTGGCTTCAAGGACAATGTCGGCCGGGATGACGTGTGGCTGAGTCGTCGCTTCCCTGAGATCGGTGAAGGCGACCCGCTGACCAATCTCACCCACGAGGATGCCGGACTTGCCTTCGCGCATCGCGTTCACGGCCGCAAGGCCGAGTCGGGTGGCCAGCAATCTGTCAAAGACTGTAGGCGAACCGCCCCGCTGGAGATAGCCCAGCACCGTGACACGCATGGACAGGTTGGTCGTGCTGGCCAATGCTTCTGCCAAGCCATAGCCCGCCACGGGCCTGCCCGCAATAGTCGGTTCATGCGTGGCTACCGGATATCCCTCGGCGACGACGACGATGGAGAAATCCTTCCCCTCTTCCTTCCGCTGCTTGAGGTGTGTTGCCAGCGTCTCTATGGAAACAGGCTGCTCGGGAATGGCTATGAAATCAGCTCCCCCTGCAAGGCCGCCGTACAGCGCCAGCCAGCCAGACTGACGGCCCATGACCTCCACGATCATGACCCGATGATGCGCCGACGCTGTCGAATGGAGCTTGTCCAGCGCGTCGCTGATGGTCGTGATCGCGCTGTCGAATCCGATGCTGAAGTCGGTGCCAAAGATATCATTGTCGATCGTATTGGGCACAACAACACATGGAATGCTGTTTGCGTCAAGTACCGCCGCCACCGCAACGGCACTGCGGTCGCCAATGATGATACTGGTCGTGATGCTGTTGCTTTCGAGGACACCACGTATCTTCGCCAGGTTCTGGACCGCAAACTCGGGCGACACACGAGAACTGCCGAAGATGCTTCCACCCAGAGGAAGGATACCGGAGACTGTTTTCTTGTTCATGATCTCAATGTCGCCACGCACAAGTCCTTCGAACCCGTCTCGTACCATCAGGACATCGTATCCGAGCTCAAATGAACGCCTTGCAACGGACCGAATGGCTGCGTTCATGCCTGGTGCGTCCGCCCCTGCCGTCATGATTGCGATACGTCTCATCTGTATTCCTCCCTTTCCCTTTCTGCTACCGTGTCACACCGGTGAACTGGAACCCCTTGGCCCGGATACTGGGGAGCACCATGGCGCCGATTCCGAATGATGAAGCCAGGACCACGCGGTTCCGGCTGATTTCGACAGTGTGTGCAAGCATGTCGACGAGCCCCTGCGTGAACCGCAGGTTTCGAATCCCATACATCTTGCGGCCATTCTCGATGAGGTACGTGCCGTCTCGCGTCGTCCCAGTAACCACCGCGCCCCGCGGCTCGACAGGGCTGCCGTACCAGAAACGGGTCACATAGATACCTCGTTCGACGTGAGAAACCATGTCAGCCTCACTACTGTCACCTGCACCCATGAAGATATTGAGCGGATAAGGGCCGATGTCGTTTGGCTGTTGAAGCGAATGCCCTGTCGTCGCGCGCCCCATCTTAGCGGCATAGTAGGAATCATATACGACGTTCCCCCCTTTGCCTTCAGTCAGGAAATCGACGCGACGCTTCGGCATTCCCTCGAAATCGAAGGGAACGGGCATTCCCGCAGGATCCAGCCCGTCGTCGTATAAACTGACGATGGGGGAGGCGATCTGCTCACCCTCGTGCCCCTCGAGGAAACACGTATGCTGCTCGACACTGCGAGCGGACAGGGCAAGATAGGCCAGCATGCCCATGAGCTCCTCGACGGCAAACGGGCTCAGGACAACCTCAAAGGCTCCGGGTCCGACCTCAGCAGGATGCCGTGTCTCCACCGCTGTGCGCACAGCTTGTTCGCCTGTGGCTTCCGGATCAATGTCCGCAATGTCGGCCGACGACATCAGACCATATCCGGAACTGTCATCGCCCATGACGACGGCTTTCAATGCCGCGACCGTGTACTGCTGATAAGCTGCTACACCCATCGAACTCACAACTGCCAGTTCAGAGTTCTGCACCTGGTAGGTCCCGGCTGCCCGCAGGCCCTCGTGTTCTGCGCGCTTGATGACCTTCTTCACCGCAAGAACACGTTCTCCGGGTTGGGAGGCAGCGGTCGCTGCGACCCATCCACCGACACGTCCTGCAGCTATCGGCTGAGGAGACGGAAGACCTGGAAACCCGGGATCGTCAGGCATAAGCCGGGCAGCCTGCGATGCCTGCTCCACAACGAGCGCCAGACCCTCGGGAGAGCAGTCGGTCGTCGACGCACTTCCGACCTTCTTCCCGACGACGGCGCGCGCCTGAACCTGCGCTGTGTGTTCAGCCACGTTCTGATGGATGATGTTCTCGGCATACCACGTGAGAGCACTGTTGGAGGTCATGGTCACGATCTCTGTCTGATCTGCGTCCGACGCCTTCAGTGCGTCGTGCATGAGACCGTGAAGCTGTTCCTTACTCATGCAGCACCCCCACCTGAACGTGGCGGAACCGGGCAGGCGACGTACCATGCGACACGTGTGCCACTTGCATCGGCTCTCCTTTGCCACAATTGTCGACACCCCACACGTGGTACAGCTCAGGACCTCCGATGCCGTCACAGGACCTCCAGAACTCATACGTGACGCCGGTGTACGTCGGGTTCTTGACCATGTCCTGGAGTTTCCCTCCCTTGATCTCCCAGCCGACCTCGCTGCCGAACTGGAAATTGAGGCGTCGATCATCGATGGACCAGCTCTTGATGCCGTCCACGTAAAGACCATCCTCCACGCCGCCGATCAACTGCTCGAAGGTCAGGTCGCCCGGTTCAAGGTTGATGCTCACCATACGGACAATAGGGCAGCGTGTGAAGCCATCGGCCCTCATCGCCCCCATGGGTTCCTCGCCGACGACAGGAGCTGATGCACGAGAGTTGAGGTAATGCTCAAAGATACCGCCCCGTACCAGGTATACCCTGCGGCCCTTCACCCCCTCGTCGTCATACGCGAGTCCACCCAGGGCGTGGGGAATCGTGGGATCCGCGGTCAGGTTGACGATGTCGGACCCATAGCGGAAGCTGCCTTTCTTGTCGGGCGTCAGAAATGATGTCCCGGCGAACGAGGCCTCCATGCCCATGACCCGGTCCAGCTCGGATGGGTGACCGCATGACTCGTGGACCTGCAGGGCGAGCTGCTGCCCTCCGACGACCAGGTCTTTGACGCCTGACGGACACGGTTTGGCGGAGAGGAGCGCCAAGGCTTCCCTGGCGATCGGTTCGGCATGTTCCAGCAGCTTCATGGCTTCCACGAACTCCCAGCCCGACTGAGCGTTGTCGCCAGAGGCAAACATGGGGTAACTGCGGATCTGAACGTCACCCTTGTCACTGGCAGCCATGGCGCTGACGCCGGCGCCGCTCTCGACCCGGTCCTGAACGATGTAGGAGCCCTCGGAGGACGCGAAGATCTTGCGCTCCTTCAGAAACTGCATCTGACCTCGTGCCAGGACGATTCCCGGCAACATCATCGCCCTGGTGGCTTCGGCGAGCAATCCGATTTTCTCAGAATCAGGGATCGTGAAGGGATCCACGTCGGCCTGGTGCGGTATCATGTCTTGACTGAGAGCGACCAGCGCCAGGACGACATCCTTCTTCTTTGCCAGCGCGCTCGCGTGCGCTATGGCTACCGCCTCTTCGACGATATGGTCCGCCTCGGCGTCGGACACGACAGACGACGATGAAAAACCCCAAGCCCCGTTCGCGATGACGCGGACCCCAAATCCGCGCTGGTGCGCGTGCACGACGGCCCGAGGCGCTCCCCCGACAACCGACACGTCCTCGCGTTCCATGTCAATGAGACGGCAATCGCAGTAGCTTGCGCCGAGGCGCTTCGCTCCCGCAATGACCCGCTCCGTGAACTTGTCCACTGGTCACCTCCCTGGTCGACAATGTCAGTATATTGGAGCATCCGCCAAAAGCAACGCCAGGAGCTATATGCCGTTGGGCCCACCAACCTCTTCTTTGCCAAACCTGACGTTCAGGCTAGAATTGTCACGGTGATGAGATGAAGAAAACCGTTAAGTCGCATGACCTGTTGCACATAACCCTCCAAAATCAGCGCTGGCTCGCCGCCTTTATCCTTGTGGCGGCAACCCTGGGTGCCATGACCTTGTGGGCNNACCGCGACCGGCCAGATATTTGCGTTACGTGGATGGGCGAGCCAGAGCGAAGGTGTGGAACTGGGGGATAATCCCACGTCATTCACGTTGAGTACATCGGGCAAGTACCTTCTGGTAGCAGGACAGCGACTGACATTGCTGGATGATGCCCTTCACCAAAAATGGTCGCGACAAACGACGGCTCCCAGCGTGGTCGAGCAAGCCGTGTTCACCGTCACCGGAGGGGTTGCCGTCGTCTACTCGTTCCTGAAAGACCAATCCCGGCAATTCGTCACGTACGACATTGCCGGCAAGTACCAGGATGGTTACACCGTACCCGATTTCGGCCGTGGGTCGCAGATCAGCCTTGCGCGCAGCGGAACGCTCGTCGTGACACTGGAAAGCGGCACCATCTACACCGTCTCGCCGCAAGGAAAGGTCATCGCCAAGTTCACGGTCCCCAACCCAGGCCAGAAACTGGCAGGACTCGTCACAGTTGTCGACGACAGCGGCACACGCATCCTGGTCGGCTACGGCCGCAGCATCTCGGGCACCCCCGGTCCCCTGCCCCGCTATCTGTTCGACCAGACGGGGAAGAAGATAGCCCAGATTTCGGCCACTTCCGACAATCCCGACCTTCGCGCGCTAGGTAACGACTTTCTGACCTTTGGACGCACTGCAGAGATCTTCGACAAGGATGGCAAGCAACTGCTGTCAGCCTCAAAACTCAACTTCAATGCAATCGACGCCTCGATGTCCGATGGAGAGTGTGCACTCCTGTTCCAGGAACA
>NZ_QXIU01000199.1 GCF_003570935.1 Candidatus Cryosericum odellii | reverse complement strand
CATGAGAGCTTCCGTCTTGTCCAACAGATTGTGACCGGGGCGCGTACGCAGGTCCGTGAACCACACCTTGGACGCGTTCATACGTACTCCATTGCTGTTCGCAGCCATCGCAGTTCTATTGTTCGATTGATACAACGATCCTTCATCTGTTCCTCCTGACAAGTTATATCTCTTAGTTACTGTAGCATGAGGACGCCCGTGCGCAACCTCCGCGTCGTTGAGTTAAATGACTTCTCGCGAGCAGGAAACCATATCGAGGAGATGCTGAGAAGATGGGACACCAGAAACGCATCTCGTTCACAATCGGTTCACGAACAAGGGACATACTTGTCTGACCCAGAATGGCTCTCCAAAACTTCCTGGACGACCATTTGAACCGCCCAGCCCCCGCATGTTGACTTTTTCCTCCCGTGTGCGATAATTTTTCATGGTTACATGTGCGCTATTGTTCTCCATGACAGTCGAACCATCCCATCCGCTCACTATGGCCATGCTCCATGTCCTCCGCTTATCCACTCTCAGCAGGAGGACGGCCACAGCGATGCCGGGCACAACTAACCCAGCGCACGTGCCTGACCTCACCAACATACCGGACGAAACCGGCCTTGCAGGGGAAATTTCTGCAAGGCCGGTTTGCGTTCGTCGAAGGAGGTGATGCCACGACCGGCGATTCCGTCAAGCCTCTGTATACGAACACCACAAACCTATTTCCCGGAGGAACCATGATGAAACGAACCATCGTATTTTTGCTTGTTCTTACAGTACTTGTCGCAGGCATCACCGGTTGCGGCACTGCTACCAAAGTAACTGACCAGGTTGTCAACCTGGGCGGTATCCAGCCTATGACTGGTGGCGCTGCCACCTTCGGAGCTTCTGGCAAGAACGGAGCAACCATGGCCGTCGAGGAGTTCAACGCTGCCGGTGGAGCAACCGTCGACGGTGTCAAGACGACAGTCAACTACATCAACGAGGATGACACTGGTTCCCCCGAAGTCGGCGCCAGTGCCGCTCACAAGCTCATCGAGCAGGACAAGGTCATCGGCATCGTCGGCCCCCTCATGAGCAAAGTCTCCTTTGCCGTCGCGCCCATCGCGCAAGCTGCCGGTATCCCCATGATCTCGCACGGGTCGACTGCCACACAAGTCACACTGATCGGCGACTACATTTTCCGCGCCTGTTTCATCGATCCCTTCCAGGGAACGGTGATGGCAAACTACGTCTGGAATACGCTGAAGCTCAAGACGGCCGCAGTGCTGTACGACAACGGCAATGACTACAACAAGGGCCTTGCCGAGTACTTCAAGGCTGGTTTTGAGAAGAACGGTGGCAAGGTCGTCGCCTTTGAAGCTTTCACGGATGAAGACAAGACGGTCGACTACAAGGCCCAACTGACCAACATCAAGGCCGCCAATCCTGACTTCCTGTATCTGCCCAACTACTATGCCTCAGTAGCCCTTCAGCTGAAACAGGCACGCGAGATGGGTCTGAACGTNNGGTGGCGCGGCTGTTGAGGGTGGCGTCTTCTCCAATCACTTCTCCAAGGACGACCTCAGCCCCAAAGTCCAGACTTTCGTCAAAACATACACGGCCAAATACGGAGCAGCGCCCGACGCACTCGCTGCTCTTGCGTATGACGCTGCGGGACTGTTCCTCGACGCATTCAAGACTGCCGGTTCGATCAAGGGCTCGGATATCAGGGATGCCATGAAGAATACGACCTTTGTGGGTGTCGCAGGCGCCTATAAGTTCGACGAAAACCGCGACCCGATCAAGGCCGCAGTCATTCTACAGATCAAGAATGGCCAGCAGACGTACGTGACGACGGTCAACCCGTAACCAACACGATGACAGCCGCGGCGCGTACCCTGTTGCCGCGGCTGTCATCACCAACGACGTACGCCCGTGCGCCGCAATGGTGTGCGGTAGAAAGTTGAATACATGAAGCGGCACTTGGAATATCCCGGACCAGAAACATCAGACTTGATATGAGGTGCTGAAGCGCGGCACGCAGAGATCTATTCCGTCACGATCGGATCCGCCCCTTACGCTGCTGGTTTACCTACATCGATCACAGTACGGCACGTCGACCTCTCCCTTATTGTCTGTTCACTGGCCCGCGTGCTCAGTCATGCCGGAAGATGCCACTAAATGCACTCCAATAGCTCCTTCACAGTCCTTGACTCTTGTCTATTGACTTTTCTACCCACTCTGCAAGAATGCATTATGGATGTTAGATGGTTCCCCTTCTTTATTTCAGACTTTGACGCGCTATACCCTTTCGATTCGTGCTCACGCCTTGTACTAAATGGCCGTGCCTTGGGCGCACTGAGCAGAATTGAGCCTGGAATCTACAGTGAGCGAGAACCCAAGCCCTCAGCTTACATAACTACCAAAAGACCTCACGGAGAATCCGCCGTGAGGTCTTTTCGCTTCCTTGGAAAGGGGGTGTCGACAGACCTGCAAGCTTGACGAAGCTCTGTTACTCCACGAACTGGTATCACATTCCACATCAAGAGAGGAGAAAATATGAGAAGAATTCTTGCCATTATTCTTGTCTGTGCACTGATTGCCGGCGTTGGCGTTGGATGCAAAAAAGCTGAGGTCACACCCACCGAACAGGTTGTCAACCTGGGCGGTATCTTCCCGATGACCGGCGGATCGGCCACCTTTGGTTCTTCATGCAAGAACGGTGTAGCTATGGCCGTTGAAGAATTCAACACTGCCGGCGGAGCAACAGTCGACGGCGTTAAGACAACGATCAACACCGTCATCGAGGACGACACTGGTTCCCCCGAAGTCGGCGCCAGCGCCGCCCAGAAGCTCATCAACCAGGACAAAGTCATCGGTATCATCGGTGCCGTCATGAGCAAGGTCTCCCTGGCCGTCGCGCCTATCGCGCAAGCTGCCGGCGTCCCCATGATCTCACCAACGTCCACCAATGCGGGGGTCACGCTGATCGGTGACTACATCTTCCGGGCCTGCTTCATCGACTCGTTCCAGGGAACGGTGATGGCAAACTACGTCTGGAACACGCTGAAACTCAAGACAGCGGCAGTACTGTACGACAACGCCAATGACTACAACAAGGGTCTTGCCGAGTTCTTCAAGGCTGGTTTTGAAAAGCTGGGTGGCAAAGTCGTCTCCTATGAAGCCTTCACGGATGAAGCCACGACGGTCGACTACAAGGCTCAGCTGACCAACATCAAGGCTGCCAATCCTGAATTCCTGTATCTGCCCAACTACTACGGCTCAGTAGCCCTTCAGCTGAAGCAGGCACGCGATATGGGTCTGAATGTCCCCGCCGGCGGCGGCGATGGCTGGGATTCAGCTGACCTCGTCAAGATAGGTGGTGCAGCTGTCGAAGGTGGCGTCTTCTCCAACCACTTCTCCAAGGACGACCCCAGCCCAAAAACCCAAACTTTCGTCAAAGCATACACGGCCAAGTATGGGGCAGCGCCCGATTCCTTTGCTGCTCTCGCGTATGACGCTGCGGGACTGTTCCTCGACGCATTCAAGACTGCCGGCTCAATCAAGGGCTCGGACATCAGGGATGCCATGAAGAATACCAGTTTCGTCGGCATCTCCGGCACCTACAAGTTCGACGAAAACCGCGACCCGATCAAGGCCGCAGTCATTCTGCAGATCAAGAACGGGCAGCAGACGTTCCTGATGACGGTCAACCCGTAACCAGCACGATGACAGCCACGGCGACAGGGTATGCACCGTGGCTGTCATCACCAACGACGTACGCCCGAGCGACGCCGGGACCATGGGTCGTTGACACCTGTGAAAACCGTACAGTGGGGACTGAGTATATCCTTTGCCCTGCTTTCCAGCTCACTCTTCGTTGTCTATATTGTTGGCCTTTTCCTCTTTGCTGCGCTCCACTTTTGCAGACAGTCAGCCTGACATTCGACTCCGTCCGGTGTGTTGAAGCACCGGATAGGCGGGAGATTGCCTACCTCTTGACAATCCCTGCGGCATCGCGATACTCCACATGTATGAGGTTGCGTACATAAAACGATACACGAGATATCCTGGAGTTGAAATGTTGGATTTGATGTGGTCTTCATTACTCTCAGTCGGTTTGTGTTCGTACCTTGTATCAGATGGTTATGTCTCGGGCTCACCAATCAACACTCTGTCTGGAGTCCACAATAAACAGAGACCCAAGCTCTCAGCCTGTGCAGTTACCAGAAGACTTCGCGGAGAGTACGCCGTGAGACCTTGTTGTTTTCTTGGGAAAGGGGGATCAACGGGCCTGCAAGCCTAACGGTACTTTGTTACTTCACAAACCGGTACTACACATCTAAATCAAAAGAGGAGATCACATGAGGAGATTGTTTGCTATTATTCTTGTCTGCGCACTAATTGTCAGCGTTGGCGTTGGATGCAAAAAAGCTGCAGTCACACCCACTGACCAGGTTGTCAATCTGGGCAGTATCTTTGGAATGACCGGCGCTTCGTCTTCCTTCGGCATTGCCGAGGATAAGGGTGCACGTATGGCTGTTGACGAATTCAACGCTGCCGGCGGAGCAACGATCGGTGGCGTCAAGACGACGATCAATTACATTAACGAAGACGACACTGGTTTGCCCGAGGTCGGTGCCAGCGCTGTCCACAAACTCATCGATCAGGACAAAGTCATCGGTATCATCGGCGCACAGACGAGTATGGTCTCTCTGGCCATCGCGCCTGTCCTGCAGGCTGCCGGCATCCCCATGATCTCTCCATCATCCACCAATGAGAAGGTCACGCTGGTCGGTGACTACATCTTCCGTTCCTGCTTCCTCGACGCGTTTCAGGGAAGGGTAATGGCAAACTATGTCTGGAACACGCTGAAGCTCAAGACGGCGGCAGTACTGTACGACAACGCCAATGACTACAACATGGGTATTGCCCAGATCTTCAAGACTAGTTTTGAGGGGCTGGGTGGCAAAGTCGTCGCTTATGAAGCCTACACAAATGAAGCCACGACAGTCGACTACAAGCCTCAGTTGACCAAGATCAAGGCTGCCAATCCTGACTTCCTTTATCTGCCCAACTACTACAACGGTGTGGCCCTCCAGTTGAAACAGGCACGCCAGATGGGTCTGAATGCTCCTGCCGGTGGCGGCGAC
Organism: Candidatus Cryosericum odellii; assembly: GCF_003570935.1. Classification (GTDB taxonomy): domain Bacteria; phylum Caldisericota; class Caldisericia; order Cryosericales; family Cryosericaceae; genus Cryosericum; species Cryosericum odellii. The sequence continues at coordinate 3,149 of NZ_QXIU01000199.1, read as the reverse complement.
GCCTGGGATTCACCTGACCTCGTCACGATTGGTGGCGCGGCCGTCGAGGGTGCCATCTTCACTAACAATTTCTCCAAGGACGACCCCAGCCCCTTGGTCCAGAGCTTCATCACATCATACACGACCAAGTTTGGGGAAGCACCCGCGGGAGTCTCTTCTCTTGCATACGACGCTACCGGACTGCTCCTCGACGCATTCAAGACCTGCGGTTCAATCAAGGGCTCGGACATCAGGGATGCCATGAAGAATACAACCTTCTCGGGCATCGGCGGCGCCTACAAGTTCGATGAAAACCGCAACCCCGTCAAGTCCGCAGTCATCATCAAGATCGTGAACGGCCAGCAGACATACGTGACGACGGTCAACCCGTAAGCCTAGCTCACATCTGGGCGCAGCGGAAGCCAGGCATGTCCCCGCTGCGCCTCCTGTTGGAGGAGAAAATATGGGCCAGTTCCTGCAGCAACTTATCAATGGTATTCAGATAGGCAGTATTTATGCTCTGATTGCCTTGGGCTATACGATTGTGTATGGCATCGTGGGCCTCATCAATTTTGCTCACGCCGACATTTTCATGGTTGGCGCTTATATGGGATTTTTTCTTGCCCCCGTCATGGCCAAGATCTTTGGCGGCGCCTTCATTCCAACGATCATCGCAGCCATGTTTATTACCGGCGTGTTTGGCTTTGTCATGGAGAAACTTGCGTATCGCCCTCTGCGCTACAAATCCCGCCTTTCGGCGCTGATCACCGCGCTTGGCGTTTCGCTATTCCTGGAGAACTTCTGCGCACTGCCTTTCGTCTTTGGCCCGCAGTTCCGCAAGTTCCCTGACCTCATCGTCACAAAGCAGATTGTCATACCTGGCAACCTCGGCCTCTCCATCCCCAACGTAGTACTGCTCGACGTCGGCGTTTCCATCTTCCTGATGGTCCTGCTGTTCTGGTTTGTCAACANNGACTCTCATGGGCAAGCAGATGCGCGCGGTGTCGTCTGACAAATCAGCAGCCAGCCTTATGGGAATAAACATCGACATTGTCATAAGTACGGCTTTCATCGTGGGTGCTGCGCTGGCAGGTGCCGGCGGTATCCTGTACGGCACGACCTACGGCATGCTGGCAGCCCCGTACCTGGGCATATGGCCGGGCATGAAGGCGTTCATTGCAGCAGTCCTGGGCGGCATCGGCAACATCCCCGGAGCCGTGCTCGGCGCATATATCATGGGTATCTCGGAAGCGTTTGCGACGTCGGTCGACTCCAATTTAGGGTTCGGCATCGCGTTCGCCATCCTTATTGTCATTCTACTTGTTCGACCAAGCGGCTTACTGGGCAAGTTTATTCCGGAGAAGGTCTGACATGGCTTTTCTTCGCGCACACCGCACCGCAGCCACGGTCATTGCATTGGTGCTGGTCTATATCGCCATCAAGGTCCTGAATCTAGTGGGCATCCTGAACGCATACTACATCCAGCTTCTCATGCTGGTCGGCATCAACATTGTCATGACGGTCAGCCTGGGTATGGTGAACGGTTTCACCGGCCAGTTCTCCATCGGACACGCTGGTTTCATGGCTGTCGGCGCCTATACCTCAGCCATGATTACGACCGTCTGGTTACATGCGAGTACTGCAAATCCATGGGTCGGGTATCCCATCTTCATTGTTGCAATTCTTGCAGGGGGATTGCTGGCTGCAGGAGCAGGCTATCTTGTCGGTGCGCCATCGCTGCGTCTCAAGGGCGACTATCTGGCGATCGTGACACTATCGGCCAGCGAACTCATCCGAACAGTCATCCGTGTTACTAACTTCTTGGGTGGTCCCCGTGGCTTGGGTGGCATCCCAAAGTTCACGAACCTGGAGGTCGTCTTCGTATTCGCAACCGTGAGTGTCGTTCTCATGCGCAACTACCTGTTCTCGTCGCATGGACGTTCCATGAAAGCGGTCCGCGACTCGGAGATCGCTGCTGAAGCTACAGGTGTCAACACGACAAAGCAGAAGGTGTTTGTGTTCGTCTTCTCGGCCTTCTTCGCTGGAGTCTCGGGTGGTGTCTTTGCCCACCTGCTTCAGTTCATTCACCCAGACAACTTCACGTTCGCAAAGTCGCTGGAATATCTTATTTATCTGTACGTCGGCGGCTCAGCATCAATCAGCGGCGCCATGGTCGGCGCAGCTATCTTCACGGTTTTGCCCGAACTGCTGCGCAGCCTGCAGACGTGGCGCATGGTTATCTACCCGCTGATTCTCATTCTGGTCATGATCTTCCGGACGGAAGGCGTCATGGGCCTCAAGGAATTCGGCTTCATCCTCATTCCCCAACGTCAAAGGAAGGAGGTAAGCGCATAATGGCTCTCCTCGACGTTCAACATCTCACCCAGTTCTTCGTCGGCCTTCGCGCCGTTTCCGACTTCAACATCCAGCTGGAGCACGGCGAGATTGTCGGCCTCATCGGACCCAACGGTGCTGGCAAGACGACCGTCTTCAACGTGATCACCGGCGTCTATATGCCGACCAAAGGTACCATCGTCTTCGACGGGCAGAACATTGTAGGCAAGAAAACCTATCAGATCACTCAGGCAGGGATCGCACGCACGTTCCAGAACATCCGCCTGTTCAGTAAGTCCAGCGTTATCGACAACGTCAAGATCGCCTATCACTTCCGTATGCCCTATGGCAACACTGATGCGTTCCTGCACACACGCAAGTACTGGCAGGGGGAGCAACAGGTCGACGACTATGCCATCGATTTGCTGCGCCTGTTCCACCTTGACGGACATGCCGACGATATCTCGGGTTCCCTCCCCTACGGGGCCCAGCGCCGGCTGGAAATCGCCCGCGCTCTTGCCACCAAACCCAAAGTCCTCATCCTGGACGAGCCCGCAGCCGGCATGAATCCGGCAGAGGCAGACGAACTGATGGAAATGATCCACTGGCTCCGCGACAAGTTCGACCTGACTATCCTGCTCATCGAACACCAGATGAGGGTAGTCATGGGCGTGTGCGAACGCATCAAGGTCATGGACTTCGGCGAGACCATCTGCGAAGGCGTGCCCGAGTACATCCGCAACGACCCCCGGGTCATCGAAGCATACCTTGGAAAGGGGGCCTGACATGCTGCTCGAAGTCAAGAACATCGACGTTTTCTATGGCTCCATCCGTGC
>NZ_QXIU01000198.1 GCF_003570935.1 Candidatus Cryosericum odellii | reverse complement strand
TGTCCAGTATGGCTATGTCATGCATACATAGTGACTTATCCAACATACACGTGGATCGTTCCGTCAACTCATGAAGCACAGAACTGATTGCTTCCAGGCCAGAAGCCGCTCTCCAGGACCAAAATAGTCATCGGCCATCAAAACCAGACTGTCAAGTTTCCCTTTCTGGCGAGCCTGCGGTCTTGTGGTTCGCATAAGGTCTGGTTTGGATATACTTTCCTTACAGTACAGGGAGGCTCTAATGGAACAGTTTCATGAGACGATGAGTGGAGCAACGGTCACACGGATGCCGGTAGGGCCCCTGCTGACCAATTGCTATCTGGTGCAGTCAGGGATGGAGCTCATGCTGGTGGACCCGGGCATGGTCTGGAACCGGGAGCTTGAGGAAGTGGCCACCGTCATCGAGAGCGCCAACGCCCGCCTCCGGTGGATCGTCTGCACCCATGGGCACTTCGATCACATCTCGGGTGTCGACACGGCAATGAAGCGTTTCCCCGACGCGACGCTCCTCATGGACCCGCGGGAGGTTGAACTCGCCAGAGACCNNGTCGGCGATACACTGTTTGCCGGTAGCGTCGGTCGCGCGCCCAACCAGAAAGAGTTCGAACAGCTGCTTGACGGGATACGCGTGACCCTCATGACGCTCCCCCCGGCCACACGCATCTTTCCGGGGCACGGAGAACCGACGAGCATCGGTGCCGAACTGGGCGCGAATCTCTGGCTGTAGTCAGTTGCAGGAGAGGGAGTCAAGTTGTTGCACCCCGGTGTTCGGCCACGGATCTGCACATTCCCCTTTTGGGCCATCACCATGCCGGTGGTATCATGAGTTGATAGAAGACACAGTTCATGGAGGTTGACATGGTCGACGTTTTTATTATTGGTGGCGGACCCGGAGGGTACGTCGCTGCAATCAAGGCAGCTCAGCTGGGTCTGTCGGTCGCGTTGGCAGAAGAGGCCGACATGGGTGGGGTCTGCACAAACTGGGGCTGCATCCCCACCAAGACGATGCTCGCCAGCAGCAAGCTCTTCACGCGCATGCAGGAGGCGCGCAAGTTTGGTCTGACTGCTGATAATGTGGGTGTCGATTTTGGCGCCGTCATGACCCGCAAGGACCAGGTCGTCGTGCGGCTGCGCAAAGGTATCGAATTTCTGATGAAGAAGAACAATATCCAGGTGTACAGGAGCCGCGCAACACTCAAAGACCCGACTCATGTCTGCATCGATGCGACCAGCGAGGTTGTTGAGGCGAAGAACGTCATCATCGCCACGGGCAGCTCTCCCATCAAGTTCCCCCCCTTCACCGACCCGGGCATCTGGACCAGTGACGACGTCTTCCGCAACAGGGAACAGCCGAAGGAACTGGTCGTCATCGGTGGCGGTGTTATCGGCGTCGAGATGGCGACATTCTTCAGCGCCATCGGGACGAAGGTCACCATCGTCGAGCTCATGCCACATATCCTGCCTATCGAGGATGAGGACGTAGCACTGGCCCTCGCTGCAACCCTCAAGAAGCGAGGTATCACCATTATCACCGGAGCGAAGACCCAGTCGGTCACGCCCACAGAGACTGGTTACAGCCTGACACTCGATGTGAACGGCGCCACACAGGAAGTCCATGGTGATCACGTTCTGCTTTCCATCGGACGGCGATCGAACGTCGGTCCGGAACTGGAAGCGGCAGGGATCACCTTGTCAAAGAAAGGTATCGTCGTCGACGACCACATGCGCACCAGCGTCCCCGGCGTCTATGCTGTCGGTGACGTGAAGGGAACCTACATGCTGGCACACGTCGCCGAGAAAGAAGGAGTCGTCGCGGCCGAGAACATCGCCGGACACGATGCTCATATGGTCTATACGGCCGTCCCTTCGGTCGTGTTCACCGACCCGGAGATCAGTGTCGTGGGCAAGAGAGAATACGAACTCAAGGCAGAAGGGATCCCGTACAAGGCAGGAACATTCCCTGTCAGCGCCAGCGGCAAAGCGCGGACGATGGAGGAAAGCATCGGTTTTGCCAAGGTCCTGACACACGCCGAGACCCACGAGATCCTGGGGATCGCCCTCTATTGCCCCGAAGCCACCGACCTCGTCATGGAATCAGTCCTGGCCGTACAGTTCGGGATGACGGCGGAGAAACTGCTTGAGGCGATCCACCCCCACCCGACGATGACAGAGATGATCATGGAGGCCACAGAAGGCTCGATCGGACTACCCCTGCAAATGTGAATCTCCAAAGTACCTGGTACAATGGGATTCACAATTGAGGGCGAGCGGTTGCCCGGGCATGCTGTGCATCACGGAGCAGCCGGAGGAGGGTTTTCTCCTCCTCCACCGCTTGCTCCCCGGCAAAGTCGACACCATAGACACGCCAGACAAGGCCTTCAATGTCAGGAGACAGCGCGGCACGATGAACAAGCTCGAGAAGCGTCTCGCCGGGCAGTCGCCGTTCTCCGACAAGGTCCTCCAGCGCTGAAGCGAGCCGGCCACGCCTGTCCTCCGCCCGGCGGCGCAGGAACAGGAATGCCAGGACGGCTGCAACCACAATACCGGAAAGGACACGCCAATCGCGCAGCAGACGTGACACCACCCTCCGGAAGGACTCGAATGCTGAGGTAACGGCACGGCCGCTGCCCGTGAAGAACCGGCCGAGACTGTTGGCAGCCTGCACCTGGCTGGCCAGATCATACGTGACGACGTTCCGGTACCAGGCCATGCGGACGTTGTCGAGGATATTCGTGATGAGCGATACTTGTTGAAACGAGCTGGGCGTCGGGTCGTACCGGACCCAGGTGTTCCCGTCCAGGACTTCCACCCACGTGTGCGCGTCCCTGGCCCGAACAATGAGATACCCGGAGGCTTTGTTCCACTCTGTGGCCAGAAAGCCTGACACCAGGCGGGCGTGGACACCCTCGACACGCAGCAGCAACACCATGGACGTGGCAAAGTGTTCGCAATACCCGGTATGCCGGTTGACGATGAAGTCCTCGATCGACGTTGCTGTCGGGTTCAGTGAGTACTCATAGTTGGCCAGGAGATAGTCACGAGTCGCCTGCGCCTTGTCTCTGACCGTCAGACCCCGCACGACGCGCGCGGCAACGTCCCTGAACGCCTGCGAAAGCTCCGGAACTTGGAGGTATCTGTCCAGCAACGCCGGCCGACGAGCCACGAGACTGTCGACAGGGACCGTGTCCTGGTCGAGTGACGAGACGTCATACCG
>NZ_QXIU01000197.1 GCF_003570935.1 Candidatus Cryosericum odellii | reverse complement strand
GGATCGACACGCATGACAACGGTATTGTCCTGCTGTACCTCCCCAGGAGTGATCGTGACGTCCTTGGAGAAACCTGTCGTCTGGGTTACCAGCGCAGGACTGCCTTTGATATAGCCCAGCGTCCACCGTGGAAGGGCGAAGAACACGCCAAACGCAAACACAAACGATACGAGCGCAGACACGACGATGGCGCTGTAGAATCCCCGACCAATGTGCGGGACCCTGCCTTCAAATTGGGCCATGATCAGCAGGACAGTCGCGACCAGAAACTCGGCCAGCAGCAGAAGCCCGAACGCCACCGAGATGGACCCGGCGGCAGACAGGACGGTCACGAAAACAGCGATGAGCACCAGCCCCTGATAGTCGCGCGTATTGTCCGTCAAGACGAATCGACACACCATTGCTGCCAGCATCTCCTGCGCCAGGAGGGCGAAAAGCTGAGTCCCCAGGACCATAAGGACGAGGAACCAGACGAGGGGGAGTGCTTCGAGGGCACGCCGTCCCCAGCGCCCATGAACATGCCCGGCCAGAAGCAGGGCTACGGCGAATGCGACGGCATACAGAGCATACCAGGGCTCGACGATGGACAGAAACCCACACGCCGTAAGACCGAGTAGGAACGCCAGCACGCGCCGGATGTCCAGCGGGCTCCTCATGGGGCGCCGTTCACGAAGCTGATGTCTTCGTGTGTGAAGCTGTGCAGAGGTCCAGGATGGGGTGGGTCCTCGGTGAGTTCCGCCAGGGCCAGCAGTTCCATTGCCTGCTGCCACACCCTGCGGTCACGTCCGTTCAGAAACGATCCGGGAAGCGCAAGTGCGATGGCCTCTCCCGACTCGAAGGCCGACGTCAGGCCACTTGCGATCTTGGAGACCCCCAGTTCGAACGCCTGGCTGTCNNGGGTCGCCCCTCCGCGCCGACACCTTCCAGTCGATGTGGCGGGAATCGTCTCCCGCATGGTACCTGCGTAGAGAGAAGAAATCGCCATCGCCGCCTGCCCTCGCCCTCTCGAGACGGTGCTCACCCTGTTCGTCCTGTCGCTGCAGAAGGACAGGGTGGATCTGTGGGTATACGATCAGTTCGCCGCCGACAGCTACGTCTCTGCTCATCTCAACGATACCAAAGGGGAACGCCGACGCGATGTCCGCCCGCAATCCCGTCACACGGCCACGCGTGAGCAGGGTAAGCGTGAGCGGAAGTTCCACAGCAGAACGAGCACCCACAAAGGGGACACTCAGCGATACAGTGTCTCCACCCGCCCGGACACTGACGCGCGCGAAGAACAACGGGAACGAACCGGTATTGCGGACCCGGACGGCCAACGACGCCGGACGGCCTGCATAGACCTCGTCCACCGTGTCGAGCGAGATCTCGAGACGGCGAAGGTTGGCGACCGACAGCAGTCCCGAGAAGATGAGTGCAGAAAGGAGTGCGCTGAAGACGAGATAGAGAAGGTTGTTGCCCGAGTTGATGGCGACGGCCCCGATGCCGATGATGGCAAGGAAAAACAACAGGCCGCTGCGCGTCAGCCGTTCAGCCCTATGGGACTTCCTGAAGCGCACCTCGACCAGACTCATGGTGCTCCGGCTGCCGGAGACCCCCGTCACGCAGGCGCCGGCACCTGCTCAAAGATGCGGTCGATATCGGCGCGCGATGCCCCTTTTCGACTACCGCGACGCAGGATGCGGTGAGATACGACGTAGGGAGCCATCGTCTTGACGTCGTCAGGGACGACGAACGTGCGACCCTGAAGCAGCGCCCATGCGCGGACTGCCTTGAGCAGATCGATCGCGCCCCGGGGGCTGACGCCCACCTCGAACAGTGCCTCGGAGCGGGTCGCGCGCGCAAACGCGAGGACGTAGTCCAGCATCGCCGGCGCCACGGTCACCTGGTCGACCGCAGTCTGCGCGTCCAGTACCTGCTGGACCGAGGCTACCGGCTGCAGATTGATGGAATGCTGTCGTACGGGGCGTTCGGTCAGGATCCTGCGTTCCGCCTCGACGTCCGGGTATCCAATGCCCATGCACAGCTGGAAGCGGTCCAGTTCGCTCTCGGGAAGAGGATACGTACCCGCATACTCGATGGGATTCTGTGTGGCAATGACAAAGAACGGGTCCGGCAACTCCCATGTCATCCCGTCGATGGTGATGCGTCGATCGTTCATGGCTTCAAGAAGCGCGGACTGGGTTTTGGGACTTGCCCTGTTGATCTCATCGGCCATGACGACGTTCGCGAAGATGGGGCCGCGCCGGAACCGGAACTCCCCAGTAGCAGCCTCATAGATGTTGACGCCGAGGATATCGGCGGGAAGGAGGTCGGACGTGAACTGGATGCGGCTGTAGGAAGCGCCGATAGATTGTCCCAGCGCCTGTGCAAGTGTCGACTTTCCCACGCCCGGCACGTCCTGCAGAAGCAGGTGTCCACCTGCGATCATGGGGACCAGGGCCAGCAGGACCTGCTCATGCTTACCCCGCACCACGGTCTCGACGCTGGCCACTATCGTGGTTACCGTATCCGTCGCTGCCTGCAATCTGTCTGTTTTCTCGCTCACGTCCACTCCTCTCTGAATTAGGTTATACGACAATTGAGAAAGAACTGCAAACCTATGACCAGTCACGCCATCCTGTCAGAGCACCCGGTTAATGTCAGTCTTCATGGGCATTTTTTCGCCACCAAATCTTGACAGATTGTGATAAAGCCTATCACACGGCCTTGCTTGCATCGGATGCCGCACTACATATGATTGTGCACAGTCATGGAAGGGAAGGCTGCGGCTTTCCCTCACCACCCAACCTTCCTCGGAGAGCGGACAGCTTTGGCTGCCTGCTCTCCGGTTTTTCCGCATGCACTCTCAGTTCCCGACGTCTTCGCAGTAGCAAGTCTGATGTCTCCCGCCTTTTCGGAATATACTGTAGCGAAATCATACACGACGAAAACCAAGAGGTATGCATGAATACGATCCGCAAAAGAGAAGAGCTTGGACCCAACGTTATCAGATATGTCGTCGACGCGCCATTGGTCGCAACGCACAGAAAACCCGGACAGTTTGTCATTATCCGTGTGACGGATCATGGTGAGCGGATTCCACTGACGATTGCCGACGCGAACCCTGAGATGGGGACTATTTCATTGATCGTTCAGTCCGTCGGTAAAACCACGCGTGAGATGGCCATGCTTAGACCTGGGAATGTTATCCACGACATCGTAGGCTCCTTAGGCAAACCGACGCATATCCAGCGGTTCGGGACCGTGCTATGCGTGGGCGGTGGCATCGGAATAGCCCCGCTCTACCCTATCGCGAAGGGCATGAAGGAAGCCCGCAACCGTGTCATCACGGTCCTCGGAGCCAGGACCCACGACCTGCTCATTCTCGAAGACGACATGCGCAATGTCAGCGACGAACTCATCGTCACGACCGACGACGGGTCATACGGCACCAAGGGACTCGTGACCGACGCGATCCGCTCTCTGGTGAGCGACGGAAACCACATTGACCAGGCTGTCGTCATCGGTCCCCCTCTCATGATGAAGTTCACGTCTCTTCTCACTAGGGAACTCGGTATCCCCACGATGGCCTCCCTGAACCCCATCATGATCGACGGGACCGGCATGTGCGGCGGATGCCGCGTCACCGTGGGCGGCGAGATCAAGTTCGCCTGCGTGGACGGCCCCGAGTTCGATGCGCACGAGGTAGACTGGGACAGCATGATCCGTCGTCTCGGGACCTACCGCACAGCGGAGCAGGTTGCTGCTGACCGCTATGACCACGAGTGCCGCGTCGGCCTGGACGCCGGGGAGTCACGATGAACGCTGCCACTCGGTTCAAGCTGCCACCCGTCGTCATGCCCGAGCAGGACCCTGCCGAACGCGTCCACAACGTCCGTGAGGTGCCACTGGGGTTCACACCCGAGATGGCGTTGCAGGAAGCGCAGCGCTGCCTTCAGTGCACCAACCAGCCCTGCGTCGAAGGATGCCCCGTCGGCGTGCGCATTCCCGAGTTCATCCAGGCCATCGAGTCCGGCGACTATCTCGCCGGGATAGGAATCATCAAGCAGACCAA
>NZ_QXIU01000196.1 GCF_003570935.1 Candidatus Cryosericum odellii | reverse complement strand
ATAGGAATCATCAAGCAGACCAATCTGCTGCCGGCGGTCTGCGGGCGTGTGTGCCCCCAGGAAGAACAGTGCCAGAAGAACTGCACGGTAGGCAAGGCACACCGGGACGTCGGGCAGGCTGTACAAATCGGCAAGCTGGAACGATTCCTGGCCGACTGGGAACGGGAGAACCACGCAGCAGTCATCCCCCAGATTTCACCTTCGACCGGCAAGCGAGTGGCCGTCATCGGCAGTGGTCCCGCAGGACTCACCGTGGCCGGCGACCTCATCAAGCTGGGGCACGCCGTCACCGTGTTCGAAGCGCTGCACATGCCGGGAGGCGTCCTGGGATATGGCATCCCCGAGTTCCGTCTGCCAAAGGAGATCGTCTACCAGGAGGTTGCCTACCTGACCAGGCTCGGCGTCGATTTCCAGTACAACATGGTCATCGGCAAATCTCTCACGGTCGACGAAGTGCGCAAGGACTACGACGTCATTTTCATCGGGAGTGGCGCCGGGCTTCCCAATTTCCTGCACATCCCGGGCGAGAACCTGCTTGGCGTGTATTCCGCCAACGAGTACCTGACACGCACCAACCTCATGCACGCCTACGACGAGAACTCTGACACTCCCATCCTGCGTGGTAAGTCTGTGGCGGTCCTCGGCGGCGGCAATGTCGCCATGGACTCGGCCCGGACGGCGCTGCGGCTGGGAGCCCTCAGGGTCATGGTCATCTATCGACGCTCGGAGGAGGAAATGCCCGCTCGCAAAGAAGAATATCACCATGCAATCCAGGAGGGAGTCGAGTTCCATTTTCTCCAGAACCCTGTGGAGATCCTCGGCAATGGTGAGGGATGGGTCACCGGCCTGACTGTGCAGCAGATGCAGCTCGGGGAACCGGACGCTTCTGGTCGCAGGCGCCCCCTGCCCATAGCCGGCCAGACCAGCAATGTCCCTGCGGACGTTGTCGTCGTAGCTATCGGCAACGACCCCAATCCACTGATCCCCGCCGCCCTCCCGGGTCTGCAAGTGAACAAGCACGGGGGCATCATCACCGACGAAGACACCATGGAGACGTCGGTTCCGGGAGTCTTCGCGGGTGGCGACATCGTGCTGGGCGCTGCGACAGTCATCCTGGCCATGGGCCAGGGCCGCAAGGCTGCACGTGCCATCCACGCATGGCTCATGAGAACCACCGAGACGGCCAGACGCTAGACCAGGCTTACGTATGGACAAACTGCGAAGATTCATGAAAGAGAACTGGTGGAGATACCTGATGAACATCGTTCTCGCCGGCGGTGTCTACTGGTCCTCGACCTGGTACACCATGACCAACCATACGACCGCGAACGTGCACGTCTTGCAAACGGCCTTCGATCGGTGGGTCCCGGTCATCCCCCAATTCATCGTCCCGTACAACTGGCTGGAACCCGTCCTCTACTTCTGTCTCCTGTTCTTCTTCGTCTTCCATCCGAAGATCTTCACGGCATTCGGCGTCGCCTTCATCGCCATCCAGGCTATCAGCAACGGCGTCTACATCGTATTTCAGACGTACGTACCCCGCCCGACCAACCTGGTCGCCGGTAGCAGCAGGTACGTCGACGCACTGCTAGCCGTTTATCTCCACGACAACCCTTACAACTGCTTCCCATCGCTGCACTGTGGCCTGTCTGCTCTTGCCGCAAGCTTCTGGTGGGTCAAGAGGCGCTACCGTCCCGTCGCCTGGCTGATGACGATTTTTGCCGTGGTCACGGTCGTGGCGACTCAGGTCCTCAAGCAGCATGTTATCGCGGACACCGTCGGCAGCCTGCTCGCCATTGCGCTGTACCTTCTGGCCTATCACATCTTCAACCTGAAGACGGAACACTGAGTCTCCGCTGGTCAGACGATCTATAATAGTACCACCTGCATTCCTCTGTCTTGCATTCCTGCCTGTCTCGCAGAGAATGAATGGAGAGGATTTTCTCCAGGAGGTGCCACATGGCAGATGACGCATTGTTCGACAGCAGGGCCGACACTTATGACAACTGGTACATGACACCCTTGGGTGCCTACGAGGATGAGCTCGAAAACGCACTGGTCTTCAAGCATGTGGGTGTCGTGCGAGGCAAGACCGTCCTGGACGTCGGATGTGGCACCGGACTGTACAGTATCCGGTTGTCCGAAAGTGGCGCCGACGTTACTGCCGTCGATATCTCCTCGAAGATGATCGAGATAGCACGCCGCAAGGCCAAAGACCGCGGTCAGTACATCTGGTATGACCAAGCCGACATGGCCAAACTCCCCTACGAAAACAGGACCTTCGATATGGTCGTGTCGATTACTGCGCTCGAGTTTGCCGCGGACCCGCTGCCGGTTCTCATGGAAATGGCCCGGGTACTACGACCAGGTGGCAAGCTGGTCATCGGCGTCCTCAACAACGATTCTCCATGGGCCGACGCTCGCCGCGAACACGCCAAACGCGAGGAGTCCATCTACGGGACAGCCCATTTTTTCTCGTCGTCCGACCTGCGCTTGCTGTTCCACCGGACGGGTACCTTTGGCGCCCTGACGATGGAAAGCTGCATCTATACGTTTCCTGACGTGGACGAGTTTCAGGACAGCACCGCCTCGCGGCAGGAGTTCTTCGGTCGCATGTTCAGGCCGCTGACCGGTGCATTCCTGGTCGCCACCGCGCGTAAGCGCTAGGGTCTCGGGGAGAAACTGATGCTTGTCCGTGACTACATGACACACGACCTTGTGACAGTCGAGCCCGAATCACGGTTGTCCGACGCTCTCAAAACTATGCGCACGCACAACATTCACCGTCTTCCTGTCATCGAAGACAATCTGCTGATCGGCATCGTCTCCGAGAAGGACCTGCTGTATGCGCTGCCCTCTGCGGACCGACCCATCAGCTGGGTGGAGGCCAGCGCCCAGGCCGCTGCCCTGCCTGTGCGTCAGATCATGCAGCAGGACCTGGTCACGGTCGGTCCTGACTGTCCCGTCGAGTTGGCTGCTGCGACCATGGCTGACCACAAGATCGGCGCATTGCCCGTCGTGAGCCCTCCAGAGTCGCGTACGCTTGTGGGGATCATCACCGAGACGGACATCTT
>NZ_QXIU01000195.1 GCF_003570935.1 Candidatus Cryosericum odellii | reverse complement strand
CGCTCGGAGGAGGAAATGCCCGCCCGCAAAGAAGAATATCATCATGCAATCCAGGAGGGAGTCGAGTTCCATTTTCTCCAGAACCCCGTGGAGATCCTCGGCAATGGTGAGGGATGGGTCACCGGCCTGACTGTGCAGCAGATGCAGCTCGGGGAACCGGACGCTTCTGGTCGCAGGCGCCCCCTGCCCATAGCCGGCCAGACCAGCAATGTCCCTGCGGACGTTGTCGTCGTAGCTATCGGCAACGACCCCAATCCACTGATCCCCGCCGCCCTCCCGGGTCTGCAAGTGAACAAGCACGGGGGGATCATCACCGACGAAGACACCATGGAGACCTCGGTTCCGGGAGTCTTCGCAGGTGGCGACATCGTGCTGGGCGCTGCGACAGTCATCCTGGCCATGGGCCAGGGTCGCAAAGCTGCACATGCCATCCACGCCTGGCTCACAAGGACTACCGAGACATCCTGAGGGTAGATCGGACATATCGAAAGCATTCATGGGCCGGAGTAAGTTTCCGGCCCATTTCGCTGTCCTTGCACTGCAGACATCCACGGCTATCATGCCTTGTGTGCCCATGCGCAGCACTACTGAGCTGCCAACGGAGAAGGGAGAAAACGATGGACAAACTGCGACGATTCATGAAGGAGAACTGGTGGAGATACCTGATGAACCTCGTTCTCGCCGGCGGTGTTTATTGGTCCTCGACCTGGTACGCCACGACCAACCATGCGACCACGAACGTGCACATCTTGCAGACAGCCTTTGATCGGTGGGTCCCGGTTATCCCGCAGTTCATCGTCCCGTACAACTGGCTGCAGCCTGTCCTCTACTTCTGTCTCCTGTTCTTCTTCGTCTTCCATCCGAAGATCTTCACGGCATTCGGCGTCGCCTTCATCGCCATCGAGGCTATCAGCAACGGCGTCTACATCGTATTCCAGACGCAAGTACCCCGTCCCACCGATCTGGTCGCGGGTACCAGCAGGTACGTCGACGCTCTGCTCGCAACATACAAAAGTGACAGCCCTTACAACTGCTTCCCATCGTTGCACTGTGGCCTGTCTGCTCTCGCCGCAAGTTTCTGGTGGGTCAAGAGACGCTACCGTCCTGTCGCCTGGCTGATGACGGTTTTTGCCGCGGTCACGGTCGTGGCGACCCAGGTCCTCAAACAACATGTTATCGCGGACACGGTCGGCAGTCTGCTGGCCATTGCGCTGTACCTTCTGGCCTATCGCATCTTCAACCTGAAGACGGAACACTGAGTCTCAGCTGGTCAGACGATCTGTGATGGGTCCCCCTGCATTCCTCTGCCTTGCATTCCTGTCTGTCTCGCACAGAATGAATGAAGAAGATTTTCTCCAGGAGGTGCCGTATGGCAGATGACGCATTGTTCGACAGCAGGGCCGACACTTATGACAACTGGTACACGACACCCTTGGGCGCCTACGAAGACGAGCTCGAAAATACGCTGGTCTTCAAGCATCTGGGCGCAGTGCGGGGCAAGACTATTCTGGACGTCGGATGTGGCACCGGACTGTACAGCATCCGGTTGTCCGAAAGCGGCGCGGACGTTACTGCCGTCGACATCTCCTCAAAAATGATTGAGATAGCCCGCCGCAAGGCCCAGGACCGCAGGCAGTACATTTGGTACGATCAGGCCGACATGGCCAAACTCCCCTACGAAAACAGGACCTTCGATATGGTCGTGTCGATTACTGCGCTCGAGTTTGCCGCGGACCCACTGCTGGCCCTCATGGAAATGGCCCGGGTATTACGGCCGGGTGGCAAGGTGGTCGTCGGTGTCCTCAACAACGATTGTCTATGGGCAGACGCTCGCCGCGAACGCGCCAAGCGCGAGGCGTCCATCTACGGGGCTGCTCATTTCTTCTCGTCGTCCGACCTGCGCTCGCTGTTCCACCGTACGGGCACTTTTGGTGCCCTGACGATGGAAAGTTGCATTTATACATTTCCTGACGAGGATGAGTTCCAGGACATCACTGCCTCGCGGCAGGAGTTCTTCGGCCGTTTGTTCAGGCCACTGACCGGCGCGTTCCTGGTCGGCACCGCGCGTAAGCGTTAGAGTCCCGGGGGAGAATCCGATGCTTGTCCGTGACTACATGATGCACGACGTCGTGACAATCGAGCCCGAGGCACGGTTGTCCGACGCTCTCAACATAATGCGCGCCCACAACGTCCACCGTCTTCCTGTCGTCGAAGACAACCTGTTAGTCGGCATCGTCTCCGAGAAAGACCTGCTGTACGCACTGCCCTCCGTGGACCGACCCATCAGCTGGGTGGAAGCTAGCGCCCAAGCTGCCGCCCTTCCTGTACGTCAGGTCATGCAGCACGGTGTGGTCACGGTCTGTCCTGACTGCCCCATCGAGTTGGCTGCTGCGACCATGACTGACCACAAGATCGGTGTATTGCCCGTCGTGAGCCCTCCGGAGTCGCATACACTTGTGGGAATCATCACCGAGACGGACATCTTCAGGTTGTTCGTCGAGATGCTCGGTTCCCGCGCACCGGGTGTCCGCGCATCTCTTGAGATAGACAACCGCAAGGGCGCTCTTGCCTCGCTGTTCAACCGTATCGTCGAAGCAGGCGGGGGAGTCACGACCGTGTCGTCGTTCCCTACAACATCGCCACATCGTCTCCGAATCATCCTCAAGGTGGCAGATGTAGACCAGGACACAATGCGTAGTCTCCTCAAGTCCGAGGAGACGGTGATCGATCTGCGCGAAATCCAGGGAGCTCGCTAGACCAGCTCCTCTTCGCAGGACAGTGGAAGGGCCGGCGGGTTCCGCTCGTCGCCTTTGGCCTGTCGCACCAGCTGGATCGCTTTCGAGATCGTCAGCCCCCTCGGTCACCAGGTCCGTGCCAAGCATCGAACCCATAATCATCTTTTATGGGTTTTGTCATTTTCACAACTGATTGCATTTTCAAAACTCAAGCCCCAGGATTTATGCAGGTCCATTCAGGGTCAATTGATAAAGTCTAGAGGAATTTCTTGCTCCAGACAAATAGATCTTTAAACAAGAACTACTTGAAGCTTAGAAATGGCAGATACCTTAGTGACTGTATCTGACAGCATAGCTAGCCGCAAACAAGATTGCACAAATTGCAACAATGACAATTATGATAATAAGCAAAACCTTCAGTAGTTTGTTCATGTCCTATACCGTCCTTTGTCACACTAACTCTGACAGCTACTAATGCTTGGCGAAGAAGTAATCAGCATCATTCTTTGCCAGCTCGCTAGTCTCTGGGTCCGTAGTCACGTTGGCTAATGCCTGCAAAGTCCTGGCAGTAGCTAGCTCATCGCCTTTGTGTGCCTTAAGCGCGTTGGCTCGCCTCACTTCAGCCGGTTCGTCCTTGTGCCAGTTCATTTCCACATTATGCTGGTACCACTTTTCACTTTCCGGCGTTTTGCCGGGTTTCCCTTTATCTTTGGTGTAAAAGGTGGTACCTTTTACCACGGTGCCGTCTTTGCGAACGTAACTCTTCCGGGTTACTTTGATTTGGGCCATCATGTTTCACCTCCTCTCCTGATTGGAAATGACTTTCTTATCTGGTTCAGAATCTGCCTGTTCAAATTATTCAATTCCAGCATGCCAATTTTATAGAGGTTCCGTCAATAGGTGTGTAAATAGGTTAGGCGACGGCAAGCGCCTCCTCCTGTTTGAGTTCTGCTAAATTAAGGGTATCTATGCCCAAGTAAACCTCTTTCAGTTTCTCCGGTGCATCCAGTTTTCGAAATCTCTGCTCGGCAATCAGGAGCATCTTCCAGGTCACCGCTGTGGCGTTGGCCACTTTCTTGTACCGTTTCGCCGCGTCAGTTCGCAGCCTGAGCGCCGCGAAAGGTGATTCTACCACGTTAGTCGTCCGGAGGTGTTTCCAGTGCTCCCTCGGGAACCGGTAAAAGGTCACCATCCGCTCCCAGTCCTGCTCCAGCGCTGCGGCCGCCCGGTCATAGCCTTCCTTCCGGCACCATCTGACGAAGTCATCTCGCCTGGCCCCGGCCTCCTCGTGAGTTTCCGAGTACACAATCCCCTGTAACTCACTTTTGGCCAGTCCTTGGGCCTTCTTCGGCAGCTTGTCGAGTACATTGCGCACCTTGTGATTCCAGCAGCGCTGCTCCATGGCATCGGGATAGACATTACTCAAGGCGCCCCAGATACCCAGGTGACCATCGCCCACGACCAGCCGGGGACAGTTCAGACCACGCTTTTTCAGGTCTCTCAACACCTCGGCCCAGCTTTCGCTGGACTCCCGGTAACCAGGCTCCACTGCCAGGATTACCTTCCGGCCGTCACTCAACCCGCCGATTACCACAAACAACGCCGATTTGGCTTTCTCCATCCCCGCTTTGACATACACACCGTCCACCCACAGGTAGACTACTTCAAGCCCCTCCAGGCTGCGCCGGCGCCACTCTTCCCATTCTGCCTGCCAACTCTCCTTGAGCCGGGCCACCGTACTGGCCGAGATGGGGGGCTTCTTCTCCCAGCAGACCTCTCAGAGCCAGGTCGAAATCACCTTCGGCTAGACCATGTAAATAAAGCTGGGGGATGAGCTGATTTACCTCTTTGCTCCTGCGGACAAACAGTGGCAGTATCCGGCTCTCGAAGCGTTCCTCCAGCCCCCTTACCCTGGGCCGGCGCACGGTGATAGTACCACAGCCCAACGTGAGCTTCCGTCCCTTCCCGTAGCCATTCCGGTAGACTGGCCGACTATCCAACGCGCCACGCCGCTCCGACTTGCCACGCCTCAGCAACTCCGTGACCTCGTCCTCCAGCAGAGTTTGTATAAACTCCCTTACCTTCATGCGTACCAGATCTTCCAGATAATCCCAGACTTCGCTTGACGACACCTTATGTGCTGTGGTTAGCTTTCCCATGGTGGTGAGTGCCCTCCTTCTGTTGTTTCTTCTCTAACAGAAAGGGTACTCGCCGCCGCTAACTAATTCCACACTTTTTGATTGTACCTCCGTGTAGGGTGAGCCAATGCCATAGAATCACCCATAAAAGAGGGGTTCTATGGCAAAACACAAATTGGCTGGCCTGACACTCTTACTCGCATGATTTCGTGGTGGTAGATGCCCTACCAATCATAAATATCACAGGGACCACCTTACATTCTTACCTCTTTTCAAATAC
>NZ_QXIU01000194.1:480-5901 GCF_003570935.1 Candidatus Cryosericum odellii | reverse complement strand
AGACAGGAGCAGTCGGAATGCCTGATGTGAGACCGCCAAGGACCGCAGCTTCCTCCACGTGGTCTCGGTAGTTCTTGCCCAGGCAGATGATGTTGCGTCGTGGATGCGGGATGGGAGCGACGAGCTCGACATCTGTGACGGGCAAGCCCGTGTCCGGTGGGACCGATACCGCCTGCAATCGGGAACCCAGATCCCTCCACTGTTCGATGAGCTCGATCATCGTCGCGGGAGCATCGACACCCAGTAGTTGGCTGAGCGGCACCATCCGGGTGTAATCTTGTGTGACAAGTCCCACCTGCTCGAGACCCAGGTACGAAAATGTTGCTAGTTGCATGACTGACCTCCTCCTGTCAGAGAGACTCCACGAGTTCGGCGATCTTGGCCGCCGCTTTCAACCCGTGTCCAGTAAACGCTGTGACGATCGTTTCGCCCGGCGCTGCGGTGTGGGCATACCTGCGCGCGCCTGCGATAACCGCTGCGGACGTCGGCTCGATAAACCAGCCCCCTCGGCAGCAATCCCGAAGACTTGCGACGATCTCCTGTTCAGAAACAACCACGAACGATCCATCAGTGGCACGCACTGCTGCCAGTACCTGCGAACCACGTGCAGGGGTCGCAATGGCGATGCCCTCAGCAACCGTACGGCTCGCATGGATCTCGATGGGTTCATCCAGGCCCTCCGCGAACGCACCTGCAAGAGGTGCACACGCCGCAGTCTGTACAGCAATAATGCGTGGCATGTGACTCACGATTCCCGCCCGTGTCAGCTCCGTGAACCCCAGATATGCGCCCAGCAGCAGTGTGCCGTTGCCTGCGGGCAGGACCAGGGTATCGGGGGCTGTCCAGCCGAGCTGTTCGGCGACCTCATACGCAAACGTCTTCGTCCCCTGCAGAAACCAGGGATTGTACACATGGCTGGCGTACACATACGTCGCAGCCGCCTCGAGCGCCGCGCGCGCCGTGTCTTCACGCGTTCCGGGGACGAGGTGCAGTGTCGCCCCATATGCCTCGACCTGCGCCGTCTTGGCCGGGGACGTGTCCAGAGGGACATAGATGTCGCAGGCGATACCCACGCGAGCAGCATAAGCGGCCACCGCACACCCCGCGTTCCCTGAGGAATCCTCGACGACCCGCTCGACCCCCAACTCGTACAGGTGGGTCATGAGCACTGCTGCGCCCCGGTCCTTGTATGAACCGGTGGGAAACAGCTGCTCCTGCTTGACGAGAAGCTGCCGGCCCTCGAACGTCACCGGAAGGAGGGGCGTCCAGCCCTCTCCCATCGTCACGACGTCATCACCGACGGGCAGTGCCTCACGGTAGCGCCACTGGTCGTACGGTCGGCCGGCCGTCATCCCGGGCCGGAAGGACGGCTCGAACCGCAGGTCCAGCATGCCTCCACACTCACAGCGCAGGCGCCTTCCATCATCGTCGTAGTCCCGACCGCACCGGGTACAGCACAGGGAGTACCTCATCGTCCCTCCGGAAGCACGTCGAAATCGGTACCGGCATCCCCAGCGAGGATGCCTGCCATAGCGGGACCGAATCGTACGGCAAAGATCTCCAACACCTCCTGTGAGGCTGCAAAACCGGCAGAACCCAGCTCCCGCTGCAGTACTGCTCTCATCGTGGCAAAGAGATGAACCGCGTGGTAACTCCACGGGAGAATCCGCTTCTCCTGATCTCGCTGTGCCTCTTCGTGGACCAGGGTCCCCTCGAACGCGCCGTGATAGATGAACTGACACATTCGGCTTCCGTTCGTCCTCGTCCCTTTCACGTCGACAATCAGGTCGGCGTTGAACCCACGCACAACAGCCTTGTCGATCTCCTGGCAGTAGTACTTGCCATAGTCAGTAAGTCCTTCCTGCTGCCACGTCGTGGCCCAGCAGCAGCGACGTACCTGAGTCCGGAGGTCTCCTCGCCAGGGCAGGCCGGTCTGCTGCATCTCGCCCACAGGAACCTCCCACTCACGATATGACAGATAGCTCGCCATGGAGAGAGGCTGTCCATCCTGCTGTGCCCGCAACGCCATGCGATGGCCGCGCTGTTCGCCATACAATCGGACGGCCGCGCGTATGACAGACACAGCGTCCTCCTCGCCAATACGCACGATCGCCTCCCGTGCGATCCACGCGAACAGCAGCGCGTGGTGTTCGGCAGTAAAGGCTTCTCTGGTCTCCACGTCGTGCACTCGTACCTCCTGGAGTCCTCCGGAAATGAGCTCCTGTCTCTGAAGTGTATCGGGACAACCCCGTCAGGCAAGCCCAGACGTGCATGTTTTCCTATCTATTCTGCTATCATATCTGTATGAGAAAACAGGCTTCATTCATCGTGAAACGCATCCAAGAGTGGCTGGCGAACCCCTGGCCATTTGCGGTGCTGGTCGGTACGGCGCTGATCTACGTCGTCTTCCTTGCTTCGGGCCTCGCGGAGGAGGTACTCGACAATGAGAGCATCGTCCGCGTAGACGGCTGGCTCGTGCACTGGCTGGCCGCGCACCGTACGCCGTTCGGTATAGGCTTCTTCGAGACAGTCTCGTTTGTGGGCAACTGGGAGATAGCAATCCTGGTGATAGTTGCCGCAGTCGTCTTCCTGTGGAACCGCAGACGACGAGCAGCCCTCACACTGGCGTTGGCCTGCGCCGGATCAGAACTGGTCGTCTACTTTGGCAAGGCCGGTTTCGGACGTCCGCGTCCACCAGCTATTCTCTCTGTCGTGACAGAGTTGGATGGCAGCTT
This sequence comes from Candidatus Cryosericum odellii, assembly GCF_003570935.1. Lineage (GTDB taxonomy): Bacteria > Caldisericota > Caldisericia > Cryosericales > Cryosericaceae > Cryosericum > Cryosericum odellii. The sequence goes on along the minus strand of NZ_QXIU01000194.1, from coordinate 3,166 downwards.
CCCGTCAGGTCACGCAAACATCTCGGTCGCCCTCTACGCGCTGGGTTTCTACCTGCTGTTCCGCGCCACGCGCTCATCGCGCCTCAGGAGACTCTGGCTTGCCCTGGCATTCCTCTTCCCTCTGCTGATCGGGTTCGGTCGCCTGTACCTCGGCGCGCACTACCTGTCGGACGTCCTCGCAGGATGGGGTGTCGGGCTGTGGTGGTCCATTCTCGTTCTGGGCATACCCGGCTTTGTCCGTCGGCGGAGAGGCGTGAAACGTCAGACAGCAGACTTGAGGTCGCGCCCGAACACCGCGAAGTAGATTGTGCCGGCCGCCCCGAAGGCCGCAGCGGTGAAGAAGTTCACTCCCGGTCCCCTGTTCCACAACCAGGCGGCGCCAAATGCGGCGACCGAGACAATGAGGTCGCGCAGGAGATAGTACGTCCCAAACGTCGACGCCTTGGCGTTCTCCGGAGCAAGGTCCATGATCAGCGCCTTCCGCGTCGGCTCGCCGTATTCCTTGAGCCCACGCAGGACGAAGGCGCCGCACAGAGCAGGGAATGACCGGCTGAAGTACAGCACGATCGGGAATGCCGTAAAGAAGACGAAGGTCGTCAGCACAAACGGTTTCTTGCTGTTGCGGTCGGCCAGGATCGCAATGGGGATGTAGACGAGCATCGCGGTCACCATCTCGATCGTGGTCAGGACGCCAAACTGCAGGGGCGTAATGCCATTTCGGTCCACAACCCACAGCACGACGAACGCATAGGGAATCTGTTCGGCGAACCGAATGAGGATGTCCGAAATGAGCAGGTTGCGCAGGTCGGGCGTAATGAAGCGGATGGAATCCCTGAGGTGAACAGCACGGTCCTTCTTGCCTGCGTCCGGGTCTTCTTCGATGAAGAAGACCTCCAGCACGATGGCCACGGCCCCCAGCAGGAGGGCGACCCCGAACGAGATGCGGACACCCTTGATGCGTCCGAACACCTGGATAAGCGCGCCACCCACGAGTGGCCCCAGGGCCATGGGGATACGCCGTGTCAGCGAGTGGAGGCTGACACCCATTGTGCGCTTGTCCTTTGGGACAGCCTTGCTGACCAGTGACATGATCGCAGGCAGTGAGATAGCGGTCCAGGAGATGAAGAAGACAGCGCCGATGAGGACCGCCCACCAGGTGGGGACGAGAATGACGATCACATACCCCACCATCGCGACGAGGTTGAACACGATGAGCGCTTTCTTGTAGCCCAGCAGGTCGCTAAGGTATCCGCCGGGAAAGCTGTACAGTGCTGACAGCAGGTTGTCCATGCCGTTCAGCGAGCCGACCGCCCACGTCGTGCCACCGACGGCCATAAGATAAAGGGGAAGGAACCGCTCGGCCATCTTCTCGCCCATACCCACCAGAACAACCATGGCAAGCAGGGCGATCATGCTGGAGTTCAGCGCAAAGAAGCTGCGGATGACGCCGGTAATGCTACGGCGCGGCACGCGCTCCTGATTCATCTTGTGGGCAGGAATCGTGCCGCGCCGTTCACTTACTCTTTTCCGTTACCTAGGGCCGTACAAACGCGGCGTGTCCAGCGTATGAGGCCTGGTTGCCCAGTTCCTCCTCGATACGCATGAGCTGATTGTACTTCTCGACACGTTCACCACGACAGGGCGCGCCCGTCTTCAGGTGGCCTGTGCCCATACCGACGGTGAGGTCGGCAATGAAGCTGTCGACCGTCTCGCCGCTGCGGTGGGAGACCATAGCTCCCCACCCAGCCTTGCGCGCCATTGTGATGGCTGCAATGGTCTCGGTCAGCGTGCCGATCTGGTTCAGCTTGATGAGCACGGCGTTGGCCGCGTTCTCGTCGATCCCGCGCTGAATGCGTTCGACATTCGTGACAAACAGGTCGTCGCCGACAAGCTCGATCTTCTGCCCGATGGTCTGGTTCAGCAACTTCCAGCCGTCCCAGTCGTCTTCGGCCAGGCCGTCCTCGAGGACGACGAGAGGATACTTTTCCACCCAGTCGGCATACATGGCGACCATTTCAGCGGAGGTCGCTTTGCGGCCCTCCGTGCGCAGGTTGTACAAGCCGTCTTCATAGAAGCCGCTGGAAGCTGGATCGAGAGCAATGGCGATCTGCTCGCCTGGTTTGTACCCAGCTTTCTCGATGGCCTGGATGATCAGCTCGATGGCGTCGGCGTTGCGCTTGAGCGCCGGAGCAAATCCACCCTCGTCACCGACGCCGGTGGTGTAGCCGGCAGCCTTGAGAACGCCCTGGAGCGTATGATACGTTTCGCTTGCCCAGCGCACAGCTTCCCGGAACGTGGGTGCCCCCACCGGCGCAATCATGAATTCCTGCAGGTCGGTTCCCTGCCAGTTGGCGTGGACACCGCCGTTCATGATGTTGAACATGGGGACGGGCAGCACTGTCGCTGTCACGCCGCCGATGTACCGGTACAGCGGAAGGTCACAGGCCAGCGCTGCAACCCGTGCGGTTGCCAGGCTGACGCCCAGGATGGCGTTGGCGCCCAGTTTTGTCTTGTGGGGCGTGCCGTCCAGCTCGATCATTGCATGGTCGATACCGGCCTGGTCAGTCGCATCTTTGCCCATGACAGCGGACGCTATCTCTTTGTTCACATGCTCTACGGCCTTCAGGACGCCCTTCCCGCCATAGCGGGCCTTGTCGCCGTCACGCAGTTCCAGTGCTTCATGAAT
>NZ_QXIU01000194.1:0-471 GCF_003570935.1 Candidatus Cryosericum odellii | reverse complement strand
TTGCCGCGTGAATCAAGGATCTCTCGTGCATGAACACTCTTGATAGCTGTTGTCATAGTTGTTCCTCCTCGTGCAGGGTTACAGGCACCACTGTATTGTTCAGCCAATCAGTGTTTCCAGTGTGAGTGATGTGTGAGTTTATGTGTTCTCGCGGGCGACCTTGAGCCGGAAGAACGCGTACAACGCGTCATAGACGGCGAACTGGGCCTCCAGGTTTTCGGTGTCGTTCGGGTACATCAGCGAGAAACCCTGCGCCAGCGCTTCGAGCCCCCTGGCATATGGGTTTGTGTCCAGCTGATCTGTGTCTGCGGCATTGACGACGTCGGCAAGCTGCAACAATGCCTTTTCTGTGAGATGATACTTGTCCATGATGGAGACGAAACTGCAGTGGCCGTCTTGATGACCCAGCTCGGCGCCTTCACTGTCGAACGGTGTCGCAACCTCGTCTTTGGCGAACTGATCCACGATGTC
>NZ_QXIU01000193.1 GCF_003570935.1 Candidatus Cryosericum odellii | reverse complement strand
CGCCATCTATGCCCGTGACCGCAGCCACGACCTCCGATGCAAAGCTGGAACCCTGGGGGCCTTCACCTGCCTCCACGGCAGGTCGCACGCCACCGTAGCCAATGTTGAACTGAACGTCCATCGTGCCACCGGGCGCCGCCAAGGTTGCTGTGCTCGTCTGCATCTCGCTCAANNTGATCGACTGCAGGGTGATCATCCCCTCGTGTGGCCCATCTTTGACGGTTGCCGGGTTCACAGTCGTGGTCACGCTCATCTGCGCGGTCCCGCCGGGTGCGACGACGACAGATGACGGGACTACAGTCACCTCCACGCCTGCCCGCGCGTCCATCGTCCAGCCGAACGAAGGCGAGAAAGTCACACTATGATCCGAGAGACTGCGTATAGTGATCGTCGTCGCAGTCGCAATGCTGTCATCGTCGACAAGAACGGTCCCTGTCTGAAACGTCGTCGTTCCGTCGGATGTGGCTATCGCCGCCACGGCTGGAGTGTCGATGGCAGCCGGTACATCGACGCGGCCGGCTCCCTGCAATGTCCACGTGATGACTTCGCCATTCTGCCAGTTGCGAAGAACATTGGAGGTGTTCATCAGCGCCAGCTTGACCGTCTGCGGTGTCCAGTCGGGATGCGCCGCCTTGATCAGCGCGACGGCTCCGGCCACCCCCGGCGAAGCCATCGACGTGCCGTCCAGCCTGGCATACTCGCCGCCCAGAAACGTCGAGTTCACCGTGACACCGGGCGCAGACACCTCCGGCTTGAAGTGAAAGTCCTCGGTGGGACCCATGGAGCTGAAGTCTGCAAGCGTCCCCAGGTCGCTCCGTGTCCCAAACCGGACGACAAGTCCCCTCGTCGTCAACATCTTGAGGTCCAGTCCTGCGTCCTGGGTGATGCCAATGCAGGGGATATAGTTCTTGGTCTCGTCGCCAGCCGCTACCCTGAGCGTCATAGAAATGACTCCAGGACTGTGGTTGTAGATGATGACACCGGCAGCTCCCGCCGCCTGCGCATTCAGGACTTTGTCGCGGAAGTAGATCCCACTGGTCCCGACAGGGCCCCGCTCGACAAGTGCGACCTTGCCCGTGACGTTCACAGCAGCGAAATCCGCCTTCGAGCCATACCCGGCATCCACGATGCTGTACATGGAGCCTTCCTTGAACGCTGGGGCAATGTCGGCATAGCTACCCATGATGTTGTCCAACCCCGTTCCGGTCGGCGTTACAACCTCCACTACTGGATACGGGCCGTCGTTGGAGGCGGCTACCGCGATGGCATTCAGCGCTGTCGCCGGCGAACCCAGGGGCCAGTTGGTCTCGGGGTTACGTGGGCCGGAGTTGCCCGTCGCTGCGACGACTACGACACCCGCCTTGACCGCGTTGTTGATCGACTCGTTCTCGGGTGTATCGGCGGTTCCCCCAGACGTACCCAGGGACAGGTTGACCACTGTGCAGTGGTTCTGCACGGAACGGTCAAGTGCCGCAATGATGTCCCCATCAGCAGCTCCTCCTCCCTGGTCACTGAAAACCTTGTAGGCATAGAGCTTCGCCTTTGGCGCGACACCCTGCACCTTGCCGTCCGCGGCGGCAATGCCTGCAACGTGTGTACCGTGGCCCTGAATGTCCATGGGGTCGCTGTCCTTGTCGGCGAAGTCGTATCCTCCCACCACCTTTGCATTGGGAAATTTCGCTCCGCCAAGGTCCGGATGCATGTAGTCGATACCTGTGTCGATGATGCCAATGGTCGTACCGGTTCCGTCAAGTTTTTGCCCCCCCGCCGATGTGCGGTTCCACAACGCCTGATCCACTCCCATGGCGGCATTTGTATCATCGTCCAGGACTTGCACCTGCTGGGATTCGTAGACAAACGAGACATGGTTCGTCCCCGCAACCGCTGCGAGGTCATACCCCGCAACGTTCAGTGCGAGACCATTGAAGGTCACGCTCAGTCGCTGCTTGATCGTATACCTGACACCCTGTGCCGCCAGCGACAACAAAAATACATTTTGCTCCTGCGAGATCTCTGCTTCCGATGCGTGCGCGGCCACGGTGTCCAGCCACCCTTCCGCTCCTGCATCCTGGACTCTACCGACCAACGGAAGACCCTGCATGCGGACGATGACGTCCTGTGGTGATGGCGATGACCCGGCACGGGCCAGAAATTCGGTGTCGATCGTGGGCAGGTTCACTGCACCGAGAACCGGCTTTCCTGACAGCGCACACGCCGATACCAGAGCCACCACTACCATGATTCTCAGACACCACTGCAGTCGCTTCGTCATCGTTTTCCTCCTGCGCCGCCGGCGAACCGCATGCTCAACCCGCACAGAGGCAGATGTATTGGGTATACAGCCAAACCGCCCTGAGGTCAATGAAGGCACGACATGGGTTCTTGCCGTACCGGTGCAGACGTCTATACTATTGTTCTCTGCAAGTGCAGAGAATAATTCTTCGAGCTGTCCGACCTACGGCGCAAGCCATGGCGTACAGCCGGCAGGGTACGGCGGGAAACGGCCGTGCCTCCCATTGTGGAAAGGAGAAACAATGAAACGAGGTCTGTCACGTCTGCTGGTCCGTCGCATCCTTGCGGCGGCACTCATTCTTGCGTTTCTGTCTATGGCGTCCGCTCTCCCGGCGCGCGCCGCAACATTGTCCGACATTGCTGGGCGTCCCGACCAGGCCGTCATCGAACGGGTCGTCGCCAAAGGGTTCATGA
>NZ_QXIU01000192.1 GCF_003570935.1 Candidatus Cryosericum odellii | reverse complement strand
CTGCCGATCCTCGTCCAGGGGTCCCAGGGGCTGCTCAATCCCTACGGCCTCATGCCCATCAATCCCGCCAAGTACCCAACGGTCAAGGTCGACCTCGCCGTTCGATTCGCTGATTTCATGACCGGCCTGCCCGGTCAGGAACTCATCAAGAGCTTCGGCGTCGAGCAGTACGGGCAGACCCTCTTCTTCCCCGACTCCACCGAATGGAAGGCTACGCGCAGCCTCGACATCGTGCTCCCCAGCGGCAAGACAATTGCCTACCGCCTGAACGACGTGCGCAAGTTCCCTGTAACGACCATCAAGGTCTACCCACAAAACAACCAGTCACTGACACCGGTTTCGTACGGCGGTGTCCAGCTCATCGACATCCTGAAGGTCATCTCGCCTGATCTTGCAGCTGCCCAGCGCCTGACTGTTATCGCGACCGCCACNNATGACGGCTTCATGGCTCTCATGACCACGAATGGTACGTTCCTCGTGAATACTGTCAAGTACATCTACCGTCTCGAGATCTCCAAGTAGAATGCAAACGGCGCGGAAGGACAACGATGGGTGATATCGGCCGGGGCTTCGTCCAAGCCGTACGGCTCATCGTCTCCCTGGACCCCGGCACGTACCAGGCCCTGGGGACGTCCCTCCGCGTCACGTTGAGCGCCCTGTTCTGGTCGGCGCTCGCGGGGTTTCCTCTTGGCGTCCTGCTCGCATTCTCCCACTTCCGAGGCAAGCAGGGCGTCATGAACGTGGTCTACACACTGATGGGGTTTCCCCCCGTAGTGGCGGGCCTCCTGGTATACCTCCTGTTGTCCCGCAGTGGCCCTCTCGGAGTGCTGGGGTTGCTCTACACGCCAACGGCAATGGTGATCGCTCAGATCGCGCTGGCTCTCCCGGTCATCGTGGGCCTCTCGGTTCTTGGACTGCGCGGAGCCGACAAGGGCGTCTTTGATCTCGCGCTCACGCTCGGCGCGACACGCCCACAGGCGTCCAGCGCCCTGCTCCGCGAGGCACGCCTCGCGATCCTGGGCGCTGTCATTACGGCATTTGGCAACGCGATCAGTGAGGTGGGCGCAGCCATGCTGGTAGGCGGCAACATCGAGGGATCAACGCGAACGCTCACAACGGCACTCGTCCTCGAGACTCGTGAGGGCAGCTTCGATCGCGCTATCGCGCTGGGCATCATCCTGCTCCTCGTCTCTTTTCTCGTCAACGCTCTCCTGTCCAGTCTGGGCGAGGGCACGTCGGAGACCGGCAATGTCCGCCACATCGATTGACCTCATCACAGCGCGAGGCGTACGTAAGCGCTTCGGCACTCGGGAGGTCCTGCGGGACATCGACCTCAGCGTTCCCGCACGCAGCATTACGGTCATCCTTGGCACGAACGGAGCCGGCAAGACGACGCTCCTGCGCATCCTGGGGTTGCTGGAATCTGCCGACGAAGGCACGGTCAGCTACGACGGCATTGTACCCGGTATCTCGACCGTCACCTACGACGCTTCAACCAGGAACCCTGCTCAGGACCCACACTACCTGCCCCTGCGACGCCAGATGCTGCTCGCGTTTCAACACCCGGCGATTTTCAGCAGCTCGGTCCTCAGCAACGTGACGTACGGACTGCAGCTGCGCGGCATGAGCCACGCCGAGGCAGAGGAACGGTCCATGGCCGCCCTGCACGAGGTCGGCATCGCAGAGCGTGCCCACCAGCACGCTTCGTCGCTGTCCGGCGGTGAAGCGGCACGCCTGTCGGTAGCCCGCGCCCTCGCTCTGCAGCCACAACTGCTCTTCCTCGACGAGCCGTCTGCCAGCCTGGACCCCTACGGCACCAAGTTGCTCGAGGACCTGCTGCTTCACATGAGGGACGACCTGGGCATGACAGCTGTCGTCGTGACGCAGGACATCTTCGAAGCCCGCCGTGTCGCCGACCAGGTGGCGTTCCTGCACGAGGGACGTATCATAGAACAGGCGCCACGCGACGACTTCTTCACCCATCCGCGCGACGACCGGACCCGCCGCTTCGTGGCAGGCGAGCTGCTTGTGTAGGGCTGGGAGCTGTTCCCAGTTCACGTTCCAGGGAGGAATAATGCTGAACATCGAGGAAGCGCTGAAAGCGATACTGGACCACACAACTCCGCTGGCCCCTGTCACCATGCCGCTCGACGAGGCTGCGGGACTGGTACTTGCGGAGGATGTGATCGCGCACGGAAACGTGCCCCCCTTCGCCAACTCCGCCATGGACGGGTTCGCCGTCATCGCCACCGACATTCAGCAGGCATCCGAGGCTACGCCTGTCCGCCTGCACATCCTGGAAGACGTTCCTGCGGGAAGCGTCGCCACACAGCCGGTCCGCCCTGGCACCGCCATTCGCATCATGACGGGTGCACCCCTCCCCGACGGCGCCGACACCGTCGTCCACGTCGAGGTGACCCGCACTGAAGGCAACGACGTGCTCATCCTCCTGGCCCTCAAGACCGGTGTCAACGTTCGCCGGGCAGGCGAAGACATGAAGGACGGCTCCATCGTCCTCAGAGTGGGTACGGTCCTCCGCCCCGGCGAGGTCGGCGTCTGCGCTGCAGCGGGTCATGCCGCTGTCACCGTTTACCCCCGCGCCCATGTTGCCATACTGACCACAGGCAGCGAGCTGGTCGATGTCGCTCTGGTGCCTGGACCCGGACAGATCCGTGATGCCAACGCACATTCGCTGCGTGCACAGGTCGTCGCAATGGGCGCAGTACCAGTCGTCTTCGCCCGCGTACCCGACACGCGTGAGGCCGTGCGGTCCGCGCTCGAACAGGCTCTCACTCAGGCCGACGTCGTGCTCACCAACGGCGGCGTCTCAGTCGGAGACTACGACTTCGTCAAGGATGTCTTGCAGGAGATGGGCGCAGCACTGGTCTTCTGGCGCGTCAAGCAGAAGCCCGGCAAACCGATGGCGTTCTGGACCATGGGTTCCAAGCGCATCGTCGGACTGCCCGGCAACCCCGTCTCCTGCATGGTCTGTGCCGAGGAGTACGTGCGCCCGCTGGTGCGCCGCATGATGGGCCACACCCTGCTGTACCGTCCTGTCCGTACCGCCATTCTCGACGAACGTTATGCCAAGGGCGCCGACGCTGGACGCGCCCATTTTGTGCGGGTCCGCCTGCAGGAGCGTGACGGAATCCTACACGCTGCGCTGACCGGTCCCCAGGGGTCCGGCATCCTCACGTCCATGGCGCTTGCGACAGGCATCGCCGTCCTCCCCGAGGATACGCCCGTCGTCGAAGCCGGTCAAACCATTACCGTACAACTCACCGACCTCCCGGAGGACCACTGATGACTGACCGTTTTGGACGCACCATCGACTACATCCGCATCTCCGTCACCGACCGCTGCAACCTGCGATGCCGCTACTGCATGCCAGAAGAGGGAGTGCCCATGCTGGAGCACGAGGACATCCTGCGCTTCGAGGAGATCGTCGCGTTCATGCGCGTCGCCGTTTCCGAGGGCATCGTCAAGGTGCGTCTCACCGGTGGCGAACCGCTGCGCCGCCCCGGCATTGTGGATCTGGTACGCATGTTGTTGGCCGTCCCCGGCCTGCAGGACCTCTCGCTCACCACCAATGGCACCCTGCTGCCTCAGTTTGCCGGCCAACTCAAGGCTGCAGGATTGAAACGTGTCAACATCGGCCTTCCCTCGCTGGACCCCGCCGTCTACGCCCACCTGACGCGTCTCGGCTCACTGGACACCGCCCTTGCCGGCCTCAAAGCGGCCGTCGACACAGGGTTCAGCCCCATCAAGCTCAACGTCGTCGTCCTGCGTGGCGTCAACGACGACTTAGCTCCATACCTCGACCTTACCAGGCGCCTGCCAATCGAGGTCCGCTTCATCGAGTACATGCCCATCGGCCCACTGGGGGAGGACAACTGCCTGGTACCCGCCGCCGAGCTGCGACGCAAGCTAGAAGCACTGGCCCCTCTGGAACC
>NZ_QXIU01000191.1 GCF_003570935.1 Candidatus Cryosericum odellii | reverse complement strand
TTCTTCCGAGAACCCCTTGAAGGTGCCTGTGTCGACATGCTGAAAGGCTCGAATGCAGTCGTCGACGACGTGCAACCCCTTGTCGGTGATGGCAAGGTGGTTACGCCGCAGGTCAACTGGGTCAGTTGACTTGCTGATGAGCCCCGCCTTCTCCATGCGCCTGATCGAAACGGCAACGGTCGCAGGACTGACGCCTAACGCCTCCGAGAATCCTTTCTGGTCACACTCGGCGGCGACCTCATGATTTCGCAGCATGAACAGGATCATTGGTTGTCCGACCTTGCTCAGGCCCCGGCTATCCATTTCTTTCTTCAGGCAGCGCCGGTGCATCTTGTTCACCGCACGAAAAAACAGTTCCAGGTCGTCTGCGGAATAGCTCAGTACTTCTTCTTGTTTATGTTTAGCTTTCATAAGCTGCTTTACCTCACTATTTTCATGTCGGCTAATCATTAGCCGACATACTAATACAGAATAGTATAGAGCGACTTCACCTATGTCAAAGAGGTTTGCTCCACCCAGTTCTCACATTCCGACGACAAAGGTGAGTACTAGAGGCCGCTTTCGGAACTCATGTGAGGAAGTGGCGAGATGTCAGGAGCATTCCAAGCACCAGCCCTGCAACCAGTCCTGCGATGCCGGCAAGGACGACCCAGAGGGTACCGCGGGTTTCGACGGCGCGCTCAGTGGGCACAGTCTTTGCGACAGTCCCGTCTGCAGTGTAGGTGACCATTGTCACGGACGGGTTTTTGCCACGAGTCTGTTCGACCAGATCGAGGTTGTGCTGCAGTGTCTTGTCGATCTCAGAGTCCATGGACCAGGGGAGCGTGCCGTACGAGGCAACGATCTTCTTTAGCTCTGCCTCAGCTTTGTCACAGAGAGCATTGGACATCGGGACGCTGGAGTCCAAGGTGACGGTAACGCCTCGGCCAGCGTCGAAGCTGATCTTCGGGGCAATCGCCTGCAACCACGTGCAGCTGCTGGACTGCATCGAAGAGTCGATCATGGCATCGCCTGGATAGTCAAACTCCATGCCACTGTATGCTTTGGTAAACATCAGATTGGTGGCACTCGTGTCCGCTGCCGTCGTAACGATCTTCTGGCATTCTTCGGCATTTCTGACTTCTACAAGAGTCATGATAGACAGGTAGTCATCGGGATTCGTATCGGAGAATCCACTCTCGATCAAGCCGTTGTTGGAATAGTATTGGACCAGTCCCGTTTTGTTGTCGATTGCCGGCATCGTTTTCCAGTCCGGTTGAGACGACACTGTGAAACCTTTGACAATCTGTGCCTCCGATGACGGCAGCGTCTGATGCAGGATGATGCGCACGCGCCAGGCGGGGCCTCCGACGATCGTATCTATCTTCTGTTGCTGGATCTCGACGTGCGGGACAATGGACACACCAACCAGCAGGCGGGGATTGTTCCAGGAGCTGATAAACCCCAGGACTGCCTCCAGCACTTCCTGGTATGCATCGCTCTCCTGGATTCCTTCCTGCTTGGCGTATGCTTGCGACTGATCCAGTTCGTGGATAGCACTCAAGCTGTACCCACCTGACATGGACTCGCCGGCCATGTTGACCGTCAGCCACGGCAGCAGGCGCGCCTCCTCCGGTGACAGCTTCGTGACTGACATGCCTGCATCGAGTAGTTCCCGATACAGGTCGTGCGCTCGTATCGATGGACTGGTTCTCCACCTGTCGACGCCGTTCAGGAAATCGCCCGTGACTCTGTAGTAGGAGAACCGGGCATCGTATGCCGCCCTGAGAACGCGTGCCTCTGCGCTTCCGTGCGTGCAGTGGTTGAGCGCAGTGATCAGCGTCCGCTGGACATAGTCTGCATATGCGCTGGTCTGAAGGCCTCGTACGAATGCCTGCGGGGTCGACGAGACTGCGCCCTCGGACTCCGACACTGCAGCGTACCGCCCGACGACGCTGTCCGGCAGCAGTGCCATCGCATACCGATACCAGTCTGCCCCTGAGCCGGTCCGTTCTGCAGTTTCCTTGAGTGGGCGCACGCTTCGACAGAACACCGGCGACATGCTCTCGATCTCGATGTCCTGCAGCGGCTCATAGTTGGTGAGGTGCCACAGGATGTGGTTGCCTTGGGTATGGTATCCCGCGGGCTGCACCGAGAGGAGGTCCGGGAAGGCGGCCGGGCGGCCGAAGTTGACGTCGATGGTCAGGTCACCAATGGGTCCCTTCCACAGCCGCCCTGTTTGCAGGACATAGAGGAAGTAGCCAGCTCGGGGAAGGATCCTGTAGGTGACGTCGACAACCCGCGTTTGCCCGGTCGCAAACGATACCTCATAGGCACTCCACATGTCGTAGGTCAGCTCGCTGCCGGCAGTGACCTTCTGTCCCTCCAGCATGTGGGCTATGATGGCAGTGCCGTCCACGGTGACGGTGAACTCCGGGCCGAACATGCCAAATCCGCTGAGTTCTTCCCGCCCGAGGGGAAACCCCATCTTCTGTGTCACGGCCTTTCCCTCGTTCCTGAACCAGAAGCGGGCGCGCACGTTGACGTAGTCTGACTGGTGATCGGGTATCGGCGTGATCTGATTCGTGTAGTCGATGGTCAGCACTTCGCGTGTCATCCGGATATCGTTGCTGGTGGTCGGCACCAGGACGCCCGCCGAGAAGTAGACGGGGCCACTGTCAGCCATCGCAGCTGCCGGCAACCCCGTGCACAAGAACGCTGCGATAATGAGTGCCGATAAGACAAACCTGTTCTTTCTCATGCTTCCCTCCAACCTAAAATACAGCAAAGCTCTATGGACCCGGAGCGACTATNNGCCACATTGCCTCTACTGCACAAAACGGAACTTCTTGACGCACCAAATGCCGGTCGGGCCGGTACGGACAGGCTGAATCAGCACAAGCTGGATCGTGCGCCCGTCCTGAAGGCTCACGGTCACGTTGCGCTGCCCATTCGGCTGCTTCTCATCCTGCACATTGCTCACAGTGCTCCCTGGAATAGCAAGTTCATGCACCAAGAAGTCAAAGGCCACGAGTTGCGGTTTAAGGAGTTCTGGCAGATGCCCATTATCAACTTCTTCTTGAAGTGCAGGCATCTTATCTGAATCGATAGGCTTCGTTACCAGTACAGAACTTTCCGAGTCAAATCCGTTATCCCCGGCAGTCTGTTCGAACGCAAGCGGGCTCGAGATGTAGACATACGGGTAGTCCTGCCAAGGATTCTGGAGGATTCCGAACACGTCATACGACTGTCCCACAACAATCTGAGGATATGTGATGCCACCATACGCAATGGTACCGTCTGGAAGCTGCTCCGCCTTGGTTAAGAGCGGTCGACAGAGATAGAGAATCACCGTGTTATGTTCCGGATTCTGCCCAACGATATTCGTAAACGAAGTGATTTCTCCCAAAATTGTCCTAGTGTTCTGGACGGAGGTTACCTTCACGGTAGCCGAAAAATCTGCAGTGAACACGCCCGTCCCTCCCGCCAGGACGTAGTCAGGGACATTCTTCGTATATATAGTTGCCCCTTTCTTGATTTGTGTAGCCATGTCATCACCGACAGGAAGGTCAATTGAGGACTTCCCATTAGGCGGAAACAAGAAATATGTGCCAGCATAGATGACAAGAAACAATAC
>NZ_QXIU01000190.1:154-24183 GCF_003570935.1 Candidatus Cryosericum odellii | reverse complement strand
ATAGCAAAAAAAGTCAAGACCTTGCGCTTCTCTCGTCGCGCATGGCCTTCACCATTTCACCCTCTGCGTGTCGAACAACGAAATGATACTCAGGACCGCCATACTGTCAAGAGCTCATCGTCAACTTCATTGAACCCACGCCATACGGATGTTCCCGTCGACCGGTGTGACAATGACGTCCACGCGGTCGCCATAAACGTTGATAAACGTCACATGTCCGCCCCCAGTCCCAGCAGGTCGACCCATGGAATTGAAACTCATGGTGACCAGCGAGGTCTGCATCGACGTCTCCGAGCCGAATACCGCCGAAACCGGATCTCTCTTGCCGACCGCCAGCGGAAATCCGGCGTATCTGCTCAGCGACCTCTCCGTTCTAGCTGCGCCGGGGGGCGCATAGGACTCGGTGCCTTGCCTGAAGTAGTATCGGTTCTCATTGGTCACAAAGACCATCGTGTAGAAACTGTCTTCACATACGGCATTGGCCTGCATGTCGTGAAGGTCCTGTACCAGCGTCATCCCGGCAAACCGGAGACGGACCCGCTCGACGTACCTGTCCAGAGGTGGTATGGCTATCATAACCAGGATCATCACGATCGCCATCGTCACCACGAGCTCCAACAGCGTGAAGCCTTTTCTGCGCACAGGTACCCCTTCTATGAAGTGTTTTCATTGTAAGTTTATTCTGAAGGGCGTGTCTGGCAAGCACGGCGGGCACCTATCAAAAAAGCCCAGCCACAAGGCCGGGCTGAGCCACACGATGCATACAGCATAGGGAGATGCCGGAAACTTTGGTCAGGTCACGGCCTGACCCCGCTGGAACTTGGCTCTCCGGTTGGGCTGATACCAACGTACCAGTACCGGGTCGGCTGGTTGGCAGAGTCCTGCATGGGAATCCAGATGGTACCGGAGAATGTCCCATCTAAGAGCGTCGGCTGGCCCCGGAAGTAACTGCCTTGGCCACAATGAAACACGAGGACAAGATATGTATTGACGCCCGCGGTCACGGTATCGGCCGATGTATACGAATAAGCGGCTCCACCGGATTGAACTGGAAGGCCACAAACCATGTTATACAGGAGGGTTCTCTTTTCGAACGCATCCGATACCGACGTATCCGTTCCCGGCGAGTAGTGCACTCCCGTCAAGGGGTACTTCTGAGACACTTCGGCAAAATACGTTGTCCGTTGAGCTGCCGTAGGAGTCACACAGACATACACGTACAGGTCCTGTTGATAGGTGATGGCGCTGTCCCGGACCAGACGCAGATCCTGGACCATCTGCGACGCATTCGTCTGGATACGCATCCGTGCTAAGGTCGTTCCAAACGCCGGCACTGCCATGCCGGCAAGGATGATCGTCACCGCTACGACAATGATAAGCTCAATAAGGGAGAACCCGCGCACGCGGGTTCTCCCCGCCACTCTCCTCATCGATCGCTAGTTACCCCCAACTGGCTGGGCAATCTCTTCCTTCCAGGACACGCGGTACAAGGAGTTCTTGGAAGCTGCGTACCCACCGGTGTAAACCCAATTGAACTCGTTGCCGTAGTAATATGTTGTCCCGCTGGGGGCCAGGTAGCTGTACCGCACACCCACGGCGTAGGCCGGTGGATTGGACAACGCCGTTACCGCCGTGAGCTGGGAGATCGTAAGCGCCTGGAGCATCGCGAGGTCAGCCCCGTTGTACACACCGTACACGGGGTGTGATGGCACGCTGTCGTCGGCGGCAGGGAAGAACGGAGGACGGGCACCGTTGGTCAGGTTCCAGTCGTAGTTGATATGCTGCACCTCATACCCCCGGACGGGGTCGCTGCCCATACACGGCGCGCTGTCCGACTTGTACGCTGAATGAGAGCCGTTGTCTGTTAAGACCCAGTGAGGACTGGAATTGACGGAGTGCTGGCTGTAGCTGCTGAGCTGGCTCGCGTCCAAGCCAAAGTTTCCCGTCACCGCCAGCATGGCAGCGTTGATGGTCAGCGTCTTGTTGGCGTTGTACGTCGAGGCGGGGATGATGATGTCACTATTCGCGATGAGGCCCAGCTCGTCCTGAAAGTTCACATCGACGGATGGCGCGTTCATGTCGGCCCGGGGGAGACTGGTGTAGGTAATGTTCCCGCCGATGTAGATATCATCGGAGGCGCCGATGGTGACCTTTCCCCTCACGAGGCCGCTAACCGTCGCGTCGCCAATTACGTAGATGGCGCCGTTCACGGGCAGGTTTAGCAGGGTACCATTGATGGTAACCTTGCCGACGCCACCCACGACCGAGAACACGATAGTAGCATTGGTATTCACGTAGTACGCAGTCGACTTGGAGCTGGTGGACAGCGTCGTCAGTGCGGCGGCACCGTTAGTCAGCCAGTTGGCCTTGAGCACGTTGTTGGTCACCAGATGCTGGGACATCGCGGTCGCCAGGTTCACGGCGTCAACGCCGAAGCGTCCGTGGTGGTCGCCGGCAGTATAATAGTCATATACGGTGCCGCTCGCGTAGACCGGACCCTCCGCCCAGCCACCCATATAGACGTCCGCGTCGGAACGCAACCCGCCACTTACGTCCATCAAATCCCCGAACATGACCGTGTTGTGGTACGTAATCGAGTAGTCGGAGAAGTAGTTTATCGTCGATGACGATGCAGTAAACCAGGCGCCGTTGGCAACATCAGCGGGACTTATCGTGATGTCTCCACGGTTGGCCTCAGCCTGTATCGTGCGCTTGATATCCGGTTCGGACATGTTGAACGCCGTAGCCCGCATGTTCCACGTATCCGGCTTATTGGGGTCGTACCAGTAGGTAGCGTTGGTGTCAAGCTGGAACCAGCGGTTGTCGCTGGCGTATGTGGCGTCGAGACCTGCGAGTCCGCCTGCGCCTGGCACGTCGACGCCCGTGGAGAGATCCGTCAGCGTTCCGGTCGCGACGGGGTCGGTATCATTCTTCAGCACGTAGTACGTGTCTGTCTTGGTGTCATAGAAGTAGTGTCGCACGTTCGTCGACGCCGTGGCGGCAGAGCCACCATTAATGCCAACTAAGAGCTGCGAAACCAGTGAGCTTTCAACGGAATCCGTGGAGCTCGCCGGGAGAGCCGAGTAGGTCAGCCCCGTATTGTTGATCTGGCCCAGCAGGCGGTCGATGGTGCCATCCGCAACTGCAAGTGCCCGGTTGGCCCGAGCTTCCTGCGACACCGACGTGCGGCGAGGAGCGATCGCAGCGAACAAGGCCGTGAGCAGTGCCAGTGAGACAAATGCAACGAACATGACCAGCAACAGCGCCATCCCCTTGCGCTGCAGGCCCGCAAATCGACAAATGTGTCTCATGATGTCGCTCCTTCTCCGCTCACTGGCGGACCGTGACCAGCCCGATGAGCCGGACTGTGTTGTATCCCGTTCTGCCCAGGCCGGGAACCTGGGCCTCGAGTGTGATCTGCAGGACGTTGGGTGACCACAACGGCCGCGTGACCGTGAAAGCGGTCACCACCTGGTCCGTCATCGGCTGAGGTGATTCAGTAGTCCATGAACTGCCTTTCCACGTGTTGTTGCAATACGTGATCTCGCACGGCTCGTAGCTGCTGACCGCCCAGAACCCCTGCGCAAGACCAGCGTAGGTCGACCCGACCATGGGAGCCGTCAGACTGTAGCGAATGCGATGCTTGGCCGGTGTCGCGCTGGTGTCGATGGTGAAGAACTCAAGAATGATGCCGTTGGGTTGGGCTCCGGTCGTGGTACTGAACGTATAGGTCACGCCGGACCCCAGGGCGGGAACGATGGGGGCAAGGGTAGTGGGACTCGCAGGGGTGGTTGCAGGCGAGCTGATGACGCTCCCAAGTCCCCCGCTGGAATCCGACGCCGACGTCCATGTCGGCAGGGTTATGCCGTAGTTGGCACGGTAGGCGAGGGGAGTAGAAGTGGAGATATCATTCGTCTCGGTCCCCCCACTGACACTCGTTACCTCGCGCAGTTCCTTGGTCAACTGGTCCATCACGACGCTCAGGTTCTCACGCGCCGTCGTTGTCGTGATGGTCCTGTTCATGACGGCGGTCAGATAGCGGAAACCGCTGAACGCCATCATCGTCACGATCACGAGCAGGGCTAGAGCGACCATCAGCTCAATCAGCGTGAAGCCGGAACGCGTCCGCCGAACCCGCAGACTAGTACGCGGCAATCTGCGATACCAGCTCATAATTGCTCTCATGGGTCCCGTTCATCCACAGGACGATCACCGTCACGTCGTAGTACTGCACATGACTGTAAGTGGCAGGGGCTGCCGTCCGGGCGACGGCTTGCGTCAATACGCGGAAGCCACGATAGTCCTGCGTCGCGGCCTTGTTGGTACTCGTGTAATAGGGGTTGTACTCCTGACTGTTCGGGCTCACCCTGCTCTTCAGGCCCGTCGTGTCCGTATCGGTCGTGTACACCTTGGCCAAGTAGATTGACCCTGGAGTGAACGATGCGATGACTGGCGCAGTCGAAGGATAGACGCCAGGGTAACGCACAATGAGGCCAGTCCACTTGTTTGTCAGCAATGTGCGGTAGATCCCGCTTGCAGTGCTTCCGGCCGAGAAGTGCATCTGCGCCAGGTTCTTGTCCTCAAGTGCCGGGTACTGTGTGGTGACGGGATCGGTCATGTTCTTCACAGAAACGTAGCCCTGGAGTGTGCTGGTGAAGGCCAGAGGCGCCGTTACGTACGTCTCAGCCGCTATCGGATTACTCGATGCGTCCACGTAGGCCACCCGCGCCGCATGCTTGGAGGCAAACCTGATGACCTGCGAGCGCGCTACGATCGCGGCGCCATCCGTATCGTTCAGATTGGCGTCTCCGTCTTTCTGGCCGGTCCTGACAGTCGCCGAATCATAGTTGCACGGGTAGCCATTGGATTGCAAGGGCAGGTTGCCCTGGTCCACCATCGACGGGAACGCGCCAGTGGCGTTGGTTCCTGTACCAGTTCCTGGCACATACCAACCGTATGTCCCCATGGAAATGCTCGTGATCCCAAGCGCTGTCAGTACCGAGGTCGAGGTCCCCCGCGTGATCGTCCGAGCGCGCAGATACTCGAGGGTATACGACGCGACATTCGTGGCAATATTGCGCATCTCCGTGTCAGTGGAACTAGTGTATGCAAAGGAGATAGCCGAGAGAACTCCGATCATGACGACGAGCAGGATGGCCATAGCGACGACGACTTCGATCAGCGTAAAACCCCGAGCAGCGCTTGCCGGTCTTCGCCGACTGCTGCTGCAACCATGTCTGGTATATGTCCTCGACCAGCTACTCGTCATCAGAACATCCTCCTGTCCGCCTTCAGGTGAACCGACCAGAAACCTACTTTCTTAGGCATTATATAGCAAAAGGGGGCAGAATTGCAAGAATAAGCGTGGACAAGAGGAGCAGCGGGCGCTGGCCGGTGAGCAAGGGAATTGTGAAGGACGTCAGAAGAGCACGAACGATAAAACAAAAAAGCCGGAGCCCCTCGCGGGGCTCCGGCGATTCAAACGAACTTACCATTTTGGGGGGCTATTTAGCACTCGACCCCAAAGGAACTTAAAAGGACTGGATTCCCGCCTCCGCGGAGAAGCACCCCTCGCCTTAGACTAAAAGGCTCGGGGGAATGGCGGAGGCAGAGCTATTTACCAGCTGATTCAATCACTAACTAGCAGTAGACGCATCTGTGACAGTGGGCATATCGCTCGTGCGCCTCAAGAATCCCTTCCCCGAAGTCTTGTCCTTGGTCGGTGCACTGAGCGTCCAGCCCGTTGCGATCGTGCCAGCAACACCGGTAGTGGTAGGGGTATAAGTATATTGATCACCACTGGCCGGGCTGTAGGGGTTCACCATAGATTTGAGAATGGTCGCTGTCATGTACTCGATGGGAGGCATATCACCTGCCGCTGTGGCGGTCCCGCTCGATGACACGTTGTTAATTGATCCATTGCCACTCAGTTCGGCCCCGAGCAGACCGAGGCCATTACCAGTCCCTATCGTAATAATAGGCCCGGAAGCAACTGTCGGATACGTGTTCCAGTCCGTTTTGTAGGTTTCCAACGCCGTGGCGATGGAGGCAAAATCACTGGCCACACGCGATCTCTTGGCACGTGCAGTCATGCTGAGGTAGTTAGGGATCGCGATTGCGGCAAGGATGATGATAATGGCAATGACCACCATCAACTCGATAAGGGTAAATCCTCTTCTCTTCATTGCTTCCTCCTTGGAAGTCCTTCAGGTTACCTGCCTGTAGCAGGTTATCACTCTGTCTGTGCTGTTGAATGCCTTTTCCAATGATGCTCAAGCGAACTTTTCGCGCATTGGTCACTGATATATTGTCACCTCCTTACCATTGACTGCTTCCTGGACGTAAAGTCCCTTCATTTGACCAGGCCGGTTACGCCACCCAGCTCCATCGGCCCCTGGCGTCCAATGTATCGGGACCGACTTCTCAGCACTTCCTGCAGGTCTACAATACCCTGTACGAAAAGTAGAACCACTTTCATATTTTTGTCAAGAGATGCCGCCCGCCATTTTGAAGATGGGCAGGTACAGCGAAATGAGGACCCAGCCGATCATGCCGCCCACGACGATCATCAGGATGGGGTTGATGGCATTGGTCAAGTTGTCCGTCGCGGCATCGACCTCTGCCTGGTAGAACGTGGCGACTTTTCCCAGCATGGTCTCCAGGGAACCCGACTCCTCGCCGACCGCCGTCATCTGGATGACCATGGGGGTGAAGAATTGCGTCTCGGCCATGGCTGCGCTGAGTGCGGTGCCGCTCTTGATAGAGGTGATGACCCGGTCGATGGTCGCCGAAACGATGCTGTTGCCCATCGTGCCGCCTACCATCTCCAAACAACTGATGAGCGGGACACCGGCGCCGAACAGGGTAGACAGCGTGTCAGTGAACCGGGCCATGGAGGTCTGCAGGACGAGCGGTCCAATGACCGGCGCCTTGAGCGCCAAGTTGTCTTTGAAGTGGATGCCCTGCGGCGTGCGCAACAATGCGCGGGCGCCGAAGAAGATTGCCACGACTGCCACAAAGAGGATATACCAGCGATGCACCAGGAAGTCGCTCATCGCCAGGGTGATGCGCGTCGGCATGGGCAGGGGCACGTTCAGTGCCGTCAGAAAGCCGACAAACTGCGGCAGGACAAAAATAAACAGCCCGATAATAATGGCAACGCTGGCGATGATGACGATCAACGGATAGCTGGTCGCACTCTTGATCTTGCGCTTGAGCTCCGCCTCGCGCTCCAGGAAAGTGGCCATCTTGAGCAGGCTGTTGCCCAGGTTGCCCGAGCCCTCGCCCGACATGACCATGGAGGTATACAGCGTACTGAAGGCTCCCGGGTAATCGGTCATAGCCGTCGACAGGGGAAGGCCGGACTCGACCTTCTTCTTGAGGTCCTCCGTGATCATGCGCAGTTTCTTGTTGCTCAACTGCTTGCTCTGCACGTCCAGGCTCTTGGTGATGGACAGGCCCGCGTTAAGCATCGTACCCAACTGAGAGGTGAAGATGGACATGTCCTTGACGGCGATGCCTCCGCCGGCCGACAGCCTGCTTTGCCTCGGTTCATAGGACGGAGCTGCGCTGCGCACAGCAATTGTGCCACCCGCGCTCCTGGCTGCACTGACGTTCATCAGGACAAGGCCCTTGCTGCGCACGAGCTCGGCAGCTTCATGGGTGTTGGCCGCGCTGATGGTGCCGCGCCTGGTGGTGCCTGACCGGTCAGCTGCAATATACGTGAAGGTTGCCATCGGTACCTCCTCTCAGTGTTCTCAAGAACGTCCCAGCAGGCGCTGGAGTTCCTTGGGGTCGAACGCGTGCTCTATGGTGTCCTCGTAGCTGATGACGTCACGCTCGTACAGGGCCTTGAGCGACTGGTCCATGGTCATCATGCCCATCGCGGTGCTGGTCTGCAGGACCGACTGGATCTGGTAGGTCTTGCCCTCACGGATGAGGTTCTTGATGGCGGGGGTCGCCAACATGACCTCGGCGGCCAGCACAAGACCATCACCGTCCTTGCGCACCATGAGCTGCTGGGTCATGACCGCCGACAGGACGTTGGCAAGCTGGACCTTGACCTGCTGCTGCTGGAATGGCGGGAAGACATCCACGATGCGGTCAATGGTCTGCGCTGCGCTGTTGGTATGCAGGGTCGCGAACACCAGGTGACCGGTCTCCGCTGCGGTCAGGGCGGCTCCGATGGTGTCGAAGTCGCGCATCTCACCGACCATGATAACGTCCGGGTCCTCGCGCAGGGCGCTGCGCAGGGCGTTGGCAAAACTCTGGGTATCCGTGCCCAACTCGCGCTGCACCACGATACTCTGCTTGTGCTGAAACAGGTACTCGATCGGGTCCTCGAGGGTCACGATGTGAGCCTGCCGCTCCTGGTTGATGCGCTCGACGATCGAGGCCAGGGTCGTGGACTTGCCATGGCCGGTCGGTCCGGTCACGAGAACGAACCCGCGGTTAAGCTTGGGGAACGTGAACGCCGCCGGAGGCAGGCCAAGCGACTCCAGTGCAGGGATGTCGTAGGGGATCTTGCGCAGGGCCGCCGCCATGGTCTCTCGCTGGCGGAACACATTGATGCGGAAGCGCGCCAGCCCCTTGACGCCATAACTGAAGTCCTCCTCCATGTTCTGCTTGAACAGCACCTTCTGGTGATCTGTCATGATGGGGAACAAAAGTTCCTCGACGCGTTCGGGCGAGAGCTTCTCCGTGCCGAGAGCCACCAGCTTCTTCTGAATGCGCAGGATGGGAGGCAGACCGGCCTGGAGATGGATGTCGGTAGCGTTCTTTTCCGTGGCGACTTTCAGGATCGTTTCCAGATCGATACGCTGGCCTTGTGTCTCGGCAATCATGGCAGCTCCTTCAGTCCGATTCGACGGTAGACACCACGCGCAGGACCTCCTCGAGGGTGATGATGCCTTCCCTGGCCTTGACCAGGGCATC
This sequence comes from Candidatus Cryosericum odellii, assembly GCF_003570935.1. GTDB lineage: Bacteria > Caldisericota > Caldisericia > Cryosericales > Cryosericaceae > Cryosericum > Cryosericum odellii. The sequence continues at coordinate 15,249 of NZ_QXIU01000190.1, read as the reverse complement.
CTCGAGCAAGGTGCGCATGCCATGGCTGCGTGCAGCCTGAGACATGTCGCGCGCACTGGCCTTATTAAGGATGAGGTGGCGCAGATCATCGTCCACCTTCATCATCTCATGGATACCGGTACGGCCCCGGTAGCCTGAACCACCGCATTTCGGGCAACCGGCACCCTTGTAGAACGTGACGTCTTCCAGCTTGCCCCGCGTGCTGAGGCCCAGACCTTCGAGGGCCGAGGCGGGCGGGACGTAGGGCTGCTTGCAGTCGGGGCAGATCTTGCGCGCCAGGCGCTGAGCGGTGGCCCCGATGAGCGACGACGCGATGAGGAATGGCTCGATACCCATGTCGATCAGTCGCGTGGCGACCGAGGGCGCATCGTTGGTGTGGATCGTGGACAGCACGAGGTGCCCGGTCAGAGCGGCCTCGATGGCGATCTGCGCCGTCTCACCATCACGGATCTCACCGATGAGCACGATGTTGGGGTCCTGACGCAGGATGCTGCGCATACCGTTGGCAAACGTCATGTCGGCCTTGACGTTGACCTGTACCTGGTTGACTCCGTCCATCTGGTACTCGACCGGGTCCTCGACCGTGACGATGTTCTTGCCGGGCGTATTCAGACGGTTGAGCGCGGAGTAGAGGGTCGTCGTCTTGCCGGCGCCGGTAGGACCAGAGATGATGATCATGCCATACGGCTGGCTGATGACATTGTTGAACAGGGTCAGCGTATCATTGAGGAATCCAAGGTTCTCGAGTGGCACCATGGCAGTGCTCTTGTCCAGGATACGCATAACGATCTTTTCACCGTAGATAGTGGGCAGGGAGCTGACGCGGAAGTCGATGGCCTTGTTCTCGATACGCAGGGAGATGCGGCCATCCTGGGGCTTGCGCCGCTCGGCGATGTCCATGTTGGACATGATCTTGATGCGGGAGAGCACGCCGGCCTGGATATTGCGCGGCAGCTTCTGCTTCTCCTGCAGGATGCCATCGATACGGTAGCGGATGCGCAGGTGGTCCTTCTGTGGCTCCACGTGGATATCCGACGCGCGCTCGACGATGGCCTGGGTGATGATGGTGTTGACCAGCCGGATGACGGGCGCGTCCTGACCCATCTCGCGCAGCTGCTCGATGCTGATCTCTTCGCCAGCTTCCGCGATGACCTCGGCCTTCGCCTCGGAGCTGGCTTCCTTGATGGAGTTTCCGACGACGTAGTACTTCTCGATCGCGCCGTAGATCGCATTCTTGGGGGCGACGAAAAACTTTGTCTCGCGCCCATAGGTCGCCAGCAGGTAGTCCATCAGCTCGATGTTGGTGGGATCGCTGAGTGCGATACTGACGACGCCTTCCTCACGCTTGAACGCGACGAAACCGTAGCGCTTCGCGCGTTCCTGGTCCACCAGTGCCAGCACGTCCGACGCTATCTGCTCGGCCATGACATCTATGAATGGCATGTGCCACTGTTCGGCAAGGACCTGTGCTTTGATGTCATCGTTGATGAACCCCTGATCGATGAGGATCTTCAGCAGTGGTTCATTGGTGTGCTGCTGGAAAGTGAGGGCGCCTTCAAGAGCCTGTTCGTTGATATACCCTCGTGCAAGCAAGATACTTCCTACTGACCGTCTGCCGTCCACTTTTCCTCCGCTCACTACAGTTTCGCGATCTTGGAGCCTTGGCTCCCACACCTGCTGAGCAGTTCTTCAGTGTCACGGAAGCCAGGCGAAGTCTCGCCGACCTCCTGGAACAACTGCGTCGCCCGCCGGCTATCGCCCTGTGCCAGATGAATCACGGCCGCATGGTACTTGAGGATCAGTTTAGCCTCATCGGTGACGTTTGGTAAGTGCGTGGCGTGATCGAGCTCCCGGGTCGCCAGTTCGGGCAATCCCAGGTGAACGAATGCGAGAGCCATGGGCAGGTAGAACCGTGGATCTCCTCCCCCTCTTACCGTGCCGGAACTCATCGCGACCGCCTCTTCGTAACGACTGCCTGCGAACGCAGCCCACGCAGAAACCAGACGTTGCTCGACCGAACCGGCCGTGATGCCTGGGGTCTCGGCGGCTGCCTTGTCTACCAGACCTTCAACATCAGCAGGAGACAATTGCGACAGCGAGGTCGCGTCGGCGATGAGGTCGTATTCACCGGATGCGAGAATGGCCTCCAGGGCATGCTGCACCGTGTCGGGATCCCCGGGATGAGCCCGGATGGCCGCAACAAAGTACCCTGCAGCAGCATCGTGAACCCCAAGCTGTTCGGCCGCCAGACCCAGCCCATATCTGCTCTCGAAATCCGTGGGGGCCAGGTGAGCAAGTTTCTCCAGCAGCAATTGGCCATCCGTGACCTCCTGCCGGTGGTCCACCAGGTACTGGATGAGATAGGCGGCGTTGCTCGCATCATGCTCCTTGGCCATGAGCCCCACCAGTTCGGTGAACTCAGCCATGTTGGGCGTTCCCAGGACAAGGAGGGATTGGAGGACCTTCCGCCGAACCATCGGGTTGATGGCGTTGGCGAGGATACGACGCAGGATGGTCGACTTCTCCACACTGAGCGTGACATGCTGGAATAGGCCCTCGTTGTTCAGGAATGTCGACTCATCGACGCCCGTACGCCCCAGCTGTTCGACGATCGCAGCCTCCAGCGTCGGCACCTTTGCCATATTCGCGTCCTCGGTGACGCGGTCGATCAACTGGTCCAGCACACCCAGTTCCATAGCAGTGGCAAGGACCTCCTGCGTACAAGCATCCTCGGCCAGACTGTGCTCGATGATCTGAACAAGCTGGCGCACGATGCCCTCGGGCGAAGCAGACTTGGCGGCCCGACGTACCATGCCCAGTTCCTCCTGTACATACGATGCGGTGTCCCCGCGCTCGAGCAAAAATTCGGCCTTGCGTGTCCTCAACTCGACAGCCATCTCCGCACTGTCGACGGACAGGACAATGGAAGCGATCTGCGGGTCGTGAAAGTCGATCCTGACTCCCTGCGCAGCAGCCTCCTCGACGATGAACAGGGGCAAGCGCGTGTAGCCGCTGTGTCCCAACCATGTCAGCAGATCACTCATGGCCTCTGCGTCCTGGGGACTGCGCAGAAAGTTGAAATACAGGACTCCCAGCGACAGTGGTATGGTCGCGCTGTCCGCATTGGAAAGACGCTGCATCAGATCCTCCCGCTCCATCGTACCCTGGCTGATATCCCTCAGCATACCGATCAACTGCCGTTCGGCCTCCTGCCCAAGTGGGGGGGAAGCTGGCACAGTGAATGCCTCAGGCTCCTGTTCCCTACGGAGAGAAGCCAACCTGAGCTCCTCGGGGGACATGACGGTCAGTCCGGCAGCCTCGGAAGGCACGACGCGTTTGGCAGCAGTTGACAACTGCTCCACTGGGCCAGACGGCTCGGCCACGACCGCCTCGTCGTACAATGTCTCCAGAGTATTTCTCGTCGTATCGTCCGGATCGGTCGATTTGGCCTTGCGTTGGATCGCGGGCACCCGGTCAAGTTCCGAAGAGTGTGATGCGCGCATACCACTCACAGGTCCGTCCACGGTCTTGACCTTCCAGTCGATCTGACGCCGCATCTCGGCAATGGCCTTGCCAAGCCCCGGATAGGAGGGCTCGGACATGCGCACCTGCTCGAACATGGTGAGCGCCTCGGCGAACTTGCCGTTGTCGCCCAGAATGCTGGCCTTCAGGTAGAGCGTGCGCGGATTCTGGGGACTGACCCCCAGGCTCTGGTCCAGCACCTTATAGGCCTGCGCATAGTCACGACGGTATGCAAGCACACGCGCCTTCTGGTTCAGGGCGTCGGTGCTGCGAGCGTCGATACTGACGGCAGAGTCACCGGCTGCCAGCGCCTTGTCGAAGTCGCCGTCCTTGATGCAATAGCGGGACAGTTCAATCAAGTCGCGTATCGTGGCGGACTTGTCTCCCAGCTGGTTGTCGAGGCCCACGATCTTCTGATAGGCACCGATGTAGATGTTCCAAAGTACGACTTGCTGGTCCTTGAGCAACTGGATGAGCGCCTTGAGAACGTCGATGCCCTGGGCATATCGCTGTCGTCCATAGGCATGGTCTGCCTCGCGTACAGCGAAACGAAGGGCCGCGTCATAGTCACGACGGGTCACTAACTCCTTGATCTGGTTGCGCAACCGCTCCTCGTCAGAATCAGCCACCGTCATTCCCCCATCCTCACTCGAATTGCTGAACTGGCACCATCTTACCAACCGCCACCAAATATGCAAACAGCGGCGCCAGCTCGTCCCTGGTGGAGTCATCATAGAGGACACTCATGATGCTCTCGTCAGCCTCCCGCTCGCCAAGCGACACGACCGCCTGTCCCTCACAGTCGGTCAGGACCGCCTGGACGAACCACACGTCTCTGTTCGGCACGCGAAATCTGTCGACGAGTTCCATCAGCCTGCAGAATTCAGAAAGTGCTGCAGTTTGCTGACGATGACATCGATGGCGACCAGATTAAAACCCCCTTCGGGAATGATGAGGTCCGCGTACCTCTTGGTCGGCTCCACAAACTGGAGGTGCATCGGCCGGACGACGTTCATGTATTGCGTCACCACGGACTCGACCGTACGGCCCCTCTCGCGCGTGTCCCGCAGGAGGCGGCGGATGAACCGGACGTCGGCGTCCGTGTCGACGTAGAGCTTGATGTCCAGCAGGTCGCGCAGCGCCGCGTTCTCCAGCACCAGGATACCCTCGAGGATGATGACGGGCTGAGGTTCGACGTGATCGGTCCAGGGTTCGCGCTCATAGCGAGCGTAACTGTACACGGGCACATCGACCGCTTCGCCACGGGTCAAACGCTGAAGATGCTCGATCAGCAGTTCATTGTCATAGGCACTGGGATGGTCGTAATTGATGCCGCGCTTCTCCTCGATGGACATACCGTCGAAATTCCTGTAGTACGAATCCTGCTTGAGGAAGACGACTGGCTGTGCGGTCTCATGCATGATCTTCTCGGCCACGGTGGTCTTGCCCGAGCCGGAACCGCCGGCGATACCAACAAGGATGGGACGTGTCATTTCAACTGCCTCCGGCAAGATACAGCTGGATATTGCGAGCATGCTCGGCGTAGGTCCGCGCGAAGACACAGTGACCGTCAGGCTTGGCCAGGAAGTAGTAGTACGTGCTTGCGGGGGCATGCGCCGCAGCATTCATCGACGCCAGGCCCGGATTGCAGATGGAAGTCGGTGGCAAACCGGCATGAAGGTAGGTGTTGTACGGGGACTTGTACTTCAGCTCGGCGTATGTGTAGAAGCCACCCTGGCTGGGGAGGACATATCCGAGCGTGGTGTCCAGCTGGAGCAACATCTTCTTCGCCAGACGGTTGAAGATAACGCTGGCAACCAGCGGACGGTCCGCGTCATACTTGGTCTCCTTCTCGACGATGGAAGCGACCCTGACCAGCTGGTCACCTGTCAAGCCACGCTTCGCCGCCTGAGCCACCCAGTCGGAAGGGAGAACGTCGGCGAACCTGCCAAGCATGCGTGCGACGACCTCGGCAGCGTCACCCGCGTACAGAACGTCGTACGTGTCGGGGAACAGATGCCCCTCCAGAAGCTTGCCCTGGTCATCTCTGGCCGCCTTCAGGAAGCCAGCCGCGCTGATGCCGGCCTGTTCCTGGAGGCGAGTAGCCATCTGCTGGACCGTATAGCCCTCGGGAAACGTCACGTGCACCGTGAGAGGCGGACCCGACGCAAGGAGCTGGTACAACGCTTCCATGCTACCAACATCCTTGAGCGCATAGCGCCCCTCGCGCAGCGAACCGCCGCGTTTCAGCCGCCAGTACCAGCGAAGAGCCTGAGGACTGGACGTCATGCCAAGCGCGAAGACCTGTTGACTAAGCGTTGTCACACTATCCCCGGGACGTATGTCGACATAGGCGGTTGGCCCTTCGACGGGCACGGTGTGAATGAATCTCACCCACGCAACCGCCCCGGCGATGATCACCAGGATCAGCAGGACACCAATGATGCGCGCAGCCTTGACTCGCATGCGGCGCCGTGATTGAGCGGTGGGGGGTCCCCCGACCTCATGCACGTTCTGTGTGTCTTCGTCCATGTCAGTCACCTTCGCCTCGCACCGTTGGCTCGCGGTCCAGATAACCCTGCAGGATGTAGACTGCCTCCCATTGATCTTTGGTGGCACGCCCGGCGGTGCCCGAAAGCCCCTCACTCGCCGCTGCCCGCCCAACAGCTACGGACGACAGGCGCTCGTCCACCAGCTCGACGCGCACCACCCTGTTGAGACCCCTTGCAGTCAGTTCCTTGCGGACGAAACCTGCGAAACGCCGTACCCTGCGTGTCTGGATCGAGTCCGTTCCGTCCAGCGCGAGCGGCAGGCCGACGACCAGACAGCCAGCACCCTCGAGCACGACGCGGTCGACCACGGCCTGCGCTGTTGCGGCTGGGAGTCCCATGTCGATGGAACCAGCTGGGAAGGCGGTCCCCACATTCGCCACCGTCCGGGCAAGACCTATGTGGCGTTCACCCACGTCGAGGCAGAGAACGACCTTCGAGCCGGATGGATCGTCAGCCAAGCAATGCCTCCAGTTCCTCTGCGGTCGGCAGACTTGCGATACGGCCCTGACACATGCGGTCGTTGCCACCGCCCTTGCCACCGTACTTGTCAGTCAGGGTCTTGAAAATGGCACGTGCCGAGAACGTCGCGCCAGCCGTACCGAATACCTTGACGACGCTGAAGCCGTCTCCACCCGCAACCATACCGATGAAGACACCATTTCCCAGCTGCTGCTCCGCCATATCACCTGCACTGCGCAGTGCTTCGGTGGTCAGATCTTCGAAGGTGGCCACCACGACCGGCTGACCCTTGATGGTTGCCGGCTGCGCGATCAGGTCGCGTACATGGCGATCGGTCGCCGCGGCAATGAGCCCTTCGATACGGCGGTCGTGTTCCTTGACCACATCCGTGAGGTCTTGCACCGCGCGCATAACCTCTGCTGGAACCGGTCCGCAGCCTAGTATCCCTGCAGTCTGTTCCACGCCTTCCTGGTACGCCCAGAACTCCCGCAGAGCGCCCAGCCCGACGGAAGCCTCGATACGCTTTGTGTCCGTCCCGATGCTGCGGATGGAACGGATGTGCAGGAAACCGATATCGCCCGTAGCGGTGACGTGCGTGCCGCCGCACAGCTCCTTCGAGATACCGTCGGCCGCAACGACGCGCACGGTCTCACCATACTTCTCTCCAAAGAATGCCAGAGCGCCTGTCCTGCGCGCTTCCTCGATGGGCATGACGTCGGTCCGCACCGGGACGTTGGCCATGATGAACCCCATCACCTTCTCTTCCATAGCCTTGCGGTCGTCCGCGTCAAGGCTGCCACGGAAGCTGAAGTCAAAATGGAACTCGTCGGGCATGACCTTGGAACCCTTCTGCTGGACAGTCGGGTCGATGGAGCGTAGAGCGGCCTGCAGGAGGTGTGTCGCCGTATGCGCCCGCGCGATCGCCTTTCGCCGCTCCGGGTCCACTTCGGCGCGCGCCGTGTCTCCCGCGGCGATCGCTCCTTCGACCAGAACCCCTTCGTGGATGATCAACCCCTCCACAGGAGTCTTGGTGTCCGTGACCTCGAAGCGCGCACCCGGCGTCGTGATGATGCCCGTGTCGCCAACCTGGCCACCCTTCTCGCCATAGAACGAAGTCGAAGAAAGCACCAGGCCGATATGATCGCCCACCTGGGCACTGCCGGCAGGTTCGCCGTCCTTCAGAACGCCCGTGACCACAGCCTCGGCCGACAGCGATTCATAGCCAACGAAATGCGAAGTGCCGACTGTGCCTCTCAGCTTGATGTACCCAGTTCGTTCGCGGCTCACGTCTTCCACACCCGACGACTCGCTGCCACCATGGCGCTGGCCGTTCAACAGGGCATCGAAGCCTTCGCGGTCCAGCTTAATGCCGGCATCCCGCAGGAGATCAGCTGTCAGTTCGACCGGAAAGCCCATCGTATCGTGAAGGTAGAATGCGGTCTTGCCGGGCAGGGTGTCGCTCCCGCCTTGGCGAACCACCTCGACAGCTTTGGTGAACTCGACCAGCCCGTCCCGGAGCGTGTGGTCGAACCGCTGCTCCTCGACTGCCATGTCGCGCTTGATGCGCTCACCCTCGGCCAGAAGTTCGGGGAACGGTCCCTTCATAAGATCGATCACCGTGTCCGCGACCTTGCCCATGAACGCGCCCTCGATGCCGATCATCCGACCCAGCGCCTGCGAACGCCGAAGGAGGCGGCGCAGGACATAGCCCTGCTTCTCGTTGCTGGGCAGAAGGTTCTCGGCCATGAGAAACGTACACGCGCGTACATGGTCAGCGATAGTCTTCATGCGTGCCGTCACCCGGGGATCCCGACCATATTCCTGGTGTGACAGGTCCGCCACTGTCTGGATGATGGGCTGGAAACCGTCCGTCTCGAAGTCGGTGTCGGTATCCTCGATGATGCTCGTCATGCGCTCGAGGCCCAGTCCAGTGTCGATGTTCTTGCGGGCAAGCGGCTTCAGCGAACCGTCGGATTGCCGGTCGAACTGCGTGAACACCAAGTTCCAGTACTCGAGGAACCGGTCTCCATCGTCGCCCATCTGCTGCTTCTCGTCTCCCGGATGACGCACCCCGCGGTCGATATACAGCTCGCTGCAAGGACCACATGGACCGACGGGGCCCATGGTCCAGAAGTTGTCGTCAGCGCCCATTGGCACGATCCGCTCGCGCGGAATACCAACCTTCTGCCAGATGTCTGCCGTCTGGAGGTCTTCCTTATAGATCGTTACCCAGATACGGTCAGCCGGCAGGCCGAGGACCTTCGTCGAGAACTCCAAGGCCATCGCGATGGCATCGTCCTTGAAATAGTCGCCGATGGAGAAGTTGCCCAGCATCTCGAAGAAGGTATGATGACGTGCCGTCCGGCCGACCCGCTCAATGTCATTCGTTCGGATACATTTCTGGTCCGACGTCATGCGCGGACTCGGAGGAGTCACCTCACCCAGGTAATACTGCTTCAACGGGACCATGCCGGCTGCTGTAAACAGTAGTGTCCGGTCGGGCGAAAGCAGGGGAGCGCTGGGGAGTCTCAGGTGGTCGTGCCCTTCGAAGAACCGGAGAAAGCCTTCTCGAATATCAGCTGAGTTCACATTTCACCTCACGCAATACCGGTCATACCTCGTCCCGGCGCATGGGGACAGTATACCCTCAGCGCCACGTGAGGCAAGAACAACGGCTTTGCTGTTACCCCCCCGTCACTCCCCCCCAAGCCTTTCTGTGTAAGGCGAGGGGTGCTGTCGGCGCAGGCGGGAGTCCAGCCTTGGACAAACGCATGGGTTCCCGCCTCCGCGGGAACGACAGATGTGCAATAGGGAATCGTATCCGGAAACGCGAGAATCATTGTTCTTGCCAGTCCCAGTCATAGACGGGTTCGTAGCATATGTCCAAAGTTTGCCGTTCTTTGGACAGAGGACTGGGCATATGTCCATTGGGTGGACATATCTCGCAGCATATGTCCAAAATGTGCCAGTCTATGGACAGACTAGTGCGAGAGCAAATCGTAGAACCTTGTATTGAGGTATAGTATTTCGGTGCCTATCTTTTCCGATTTCAGTATGCCAATACGCTCAAGCTCATGTAGGTACGTTGAGGCAGTCTTGCGTTCCGAGATCCCCGCCTCGACAAGAAAACGACTTTTCGTGTACGGTTGCCGGAACAGGGTCTCAACCAATTCTTTGGAGTAGATCTTTGGCAATTCGGTCTTCACTCTTCCTATCGTCTCGTCCATCAGCGCGCGAATCATCACGATATTGTCTCGCGTCACAATGGACATTTGTTCAACGGCGTCAAGCATATAGACAATCCACGACTCCCATGCGCCATTCTCGGTGACATTGCGCAGCAGCGTGTAGTAGAGTGGCTTGTGTTTGATAATGTACCGGCTGAGGTACAGCACGGGCAGATCCAGTAGCCCCTTTGACGTGAGAAATAGAATGCCTAACACGCGACCCGTGCGGCCGTTGCCGTCGAGGAATGGGTGAATTGCTTCAAATTGATAATGGATCAATGCCAGTGTAACCAGGGGCTCTAGAGTAGCATCTGTATTCATAAAGTGCACGAGATTGTCTAGTTTCTTCCGCAGAACTCCTTCACCGTCCGGCGGTGTGTAGATTGCTTCTCGTGTGATATTGTTGCCAATATAAGTTCCTGGTACATTGCGAATGCCCGCTTCGTTCTGCTTGATCTTCTGAACAATGTTGACAAGCAAGTCGGTTGAAATCGCTGGCTGCGCTTTCAGGGATTCGAACCCGCCCCAGAGCGCCTCGCGATATCGCAACACTTCCTTTGTGGCAGGATCAACATGACCGTCATTCGCCACATATGAGCGAAAGAGTAGATCATTGGTCGTGACGATGTTCTCTATGGCAGAGCTATCTTTGGCCTCTTGAAGGACGAGTGAGTCAACGAGCATTGCCTGGTTTGGAATGGTTCTTCCGAGACCCTTCAGCTCACCAAGGGCTCGAGCAGCGGAGATTGCCTTCTTAAGCACGGTCGCTGTTTCTATCTGTGCTTTCGGAGGAAGAAGTGGAAGGTCGTTGTATGGTTTTTTGGGATCAAATGTCATTGTCCTGTCCTCTCAGATTCCAGCAAATCGATTCACGGGCTCTGCCCTCATGCATCTTGCCACAGCCATACTGTCTCCTTCGGTGCCCGCTATCGCAACCAGGCTCCGTCACTTTCATTAATAGTATAGCGTCAATCAAGAAGCGTAGCTGCCTTCTGATACAGGGCAAGGCGAAGGAGCCGAATCGGAGGGGAGGCAAGGCATCTGTGAAGTGTCTCTGGGAGCACCAGTAGAACATATCCGGATTAGTCAGGTACGAGAAGAAAGGAGTTGCGATGTCGCTATCACTAATGACACGACTCTGTTTGTCGCGCCCACCGCCTGCGCGGGAACGATGGAAGGAATGCGAGCGAACGACGGACGGGGGTGCATCGAAACATGGGTTCCCGCCTTCGCGGAGAAGCACCCCTCGCCTTGCACAAAAGGGCTCGGGGGAACGACGAACGTATGAGTTGGTGTCGAACACCAGACCTAGCGCCTTCCTCGAAAGATGGTCGTCCGTTGAAGTGCCAGCATGGTGCCCACCGACGCGACTGCGTTGATAAGACCGCGGAGCAGGTTGAACGGGATGATCGCCGTCACCATAATCGCTTTGACAGCTACTATCGACATCTTGAAGTACCAGGGATCCACAATCAGGTTCATGCCGGCCATCACGACCGTCATCACGACGACCCCCAGACCGGCTGCAACGACCTTCACCCATATCTTCCTGGAGCGNNGCCCAGAGGATTCCTTTCACCACACCCGTCAGGATGGCTGCACCAGGACCCATCGCTGAGCCTGCGATGAAGACGGCGACATCGCCAAAATCGAACTTGAGGAATGGTGCTGCCGGCAGCAGCGGAAACTCGAACAATTGAAGGACATACCCCACGGCAGCCAGCATACCGGTCAGAGCGAGCACGCGCAGTTTTTTCGATTCCATTCTCTACCTCCATAGCAGACGCAGCCTTGCAGCTGCAATCAACCCTGGGGGCACGGAAAGTGGACGTCTCTTTCCGTCCAGACTGTACTGTCGGCCCTGGAATCACACCAGGTCCTACCGCCGCAGCGGCTCGTGGGCTAAGCTCTTCGCTATTACCACCGGTCGGGAATTTCACCCTGCCCCAGAGAACACTTAAAGTATATGCGGCCCCAAAAACGTGTCAAACATACTGAGTTGCATCACGAAGACCGCAGGATATATCGGTCGCGACGCAGGACCCTTTCCATCAGTTGCATAGTCTCCCGTGGCAGCTCCAGCAGGACTTCCCCCGGCGAACGTCGTGAGATGGGTGTATCAACCTTCGATGAGACTTGATCCCCTTGTCTTCGTCTTGTTTCAGAACGATAGCATCTTTTTTTGCTTGACGCTATACTTTATTAGGAAGGTTTTATCTCCGCTGCGATGTTGTACTGATACGGCATACTGGGGGTAGTGCCGGTGACCGTGGCTGGACCTCGCTATCAACGAGAAACATACGTCAGGGGCACAAAACGAGAATAAGCTCACGTACTGTAGTAGCTTTATTCCTGACCACCACGATCGGTCTTGTAGCAGGTTGTACTCTGAAAGTTGTTGGAACATTGGCAACGCTAAAGGAGGCAATATATGCCTGAATCCGCAGGAGCTCGCGTAGATACTCATGTTCATCCTCATGTTAGCGAGTTAACCAAAGAAGAGCTTGAAGCCAAGAGACAAGCAGGGGTAGCCAAAGAAGAGGAAGATGAGAAAAAGAAGGATGAGGAAGAAAAGACTCCAGCTCCCATATTGGAGAACCCGAGACAATCGAATTTCCCGCTAAAATGTCGTAGATTTGGGAAGAAACAGTCCTAAGGCGACAGGGAACAAACAATTCAGAAAACAGCTCATGAAACGGGCGTAGTTCGAGTTCATCAGAAACAAGCACCATACGTTGGGGGCATGAAGTGAGAAGAAACTTGCGTGCTGTATTGGCTCTACTCCTGGTTGCAGCCATTGGCCTTGCATCTGGTTGTGTCACGAAGACATCAGATCAGTCTGAGACACTTGCGGCAGAACAAGTGGTCAGAGAGTACTTCACGTACTGGAATGAGAAGAACATCCCAGAGATGGAGAAACGCATGACCCCTGACAAGAAGGGCATACAATGGTATATAGATGATCTGGAATATGTGAAGTTGATAAGCGTCAGCGAGCAGAAGCCGGTGAAACGGGGGACCAAGGCATTTGTTGTTGTTTTTGATATCAAGCAAGCACATGGTGGTAGCATCGAGAATGGGGTCAACTCATGGAACTACGTGCTCAAGCGAGAGAGTGATACGTCACCATGGCTCATCTCTGATTGGGGACATGGAGGGGGGCTTCTTGAGTAGCTCTCGACAGCGAATTGAACCGTATTGGAGAGGCTATCTCCCTCGGCCTGCTGATGTTCATGACAAAACCCTCATACCCACATCGCACGCTGCACAATAGGTCTCAATTTGCCATACATCAATGTCTGACTGCCGCTGAAACAGCCAGACTTTAACTTGACGCCAAGAGGAGACAACCTCTGGTGATCGAAAAGCGTGGCAACTATGCCTCCATTTTACGTGAGTCGATGCGCGGCCTGTTGCATTCACAGATTCCTTCATAAACTGTACATATTCTAGGAGGCAGCCATGGAGAACGTCATGTATCTTAAGGAACTGAATGAGCAGCTGAACGCACTGTCCTATCAGTGCAACATCGCCGCGTGGAACCTGTCGACGACCGGGAAGGACGAGTACGCCGCTCAAGCGGAACATGCCGACCTGGCAATGCGACTCTTCCTGGCCGACAAGCAGCGCTTCGACACCATGAACTCCATGCTCACCGCGAGTGACTTGGAAGAGTTCGAGCGCAGGCAGCTCACCCTTATCCACGACATGATGGTCGAAAATCAGCTCGACAAAGAGATGCTTCAGCAGCTGGTCAGCAAGCAGATCGCGCTGCAGGGCATTACGACGAAGTTCCGCGGAACCATCGACGGCAAAGAAGTCAACAACAAGCAGATCGAGGAGATCCTCAGGTCCAGCACCGACAACGACCTTCGCAAGAAGGCATGGCTGGCCAGCAAGCAGGTGGGCGCAGTGCTCGAACCCGGCCTCATGGAACTCATCAAGCTCCGCAACGAGTCCGCCGCCAAGCTGGGGTACGCCAACTTCTATGAGATGTCGATCCAGCTGCAGGAGTTCGACGGTGCATGGCTCAAGCAGACGCTCGAGAGCTACCGCGACCAGACCGACACGCCGTTCCGCCGCGTCAAGGAGTCTATCGACCAGGCGGTCGGACAGCGGCTGCGTGTCGACCCTTCCACACTGATGCCTTGGCACATGAGCGACATGTTTTTCCAGGAGGCTCCCCGCACCTCAGACGTCGATCTTGGCGTCTATTTCGAGGGCAAGGGCGACCACATCGTCGAGGAACTTGCGACGAAGACCTACGATACTATCGGGCTGGACATCCGCGACATCATCGCCCGCAGCGACCTCTACGAGCGCGCGGGCAAGGACCAGCACGCCTTCTGCATGCACCTCGACAATAAGGGCGACGTCCGCGTCCTCGCCAACCTTCGACCAAACGAGACGGAAATGGAGACCCTCCTGCACGAAATGGGGCACGGCTGCTACGACAAGTACACCGACATGTCCCTTCCCCCGGTCCTGCGTCAACCCGCGCACATCTTCACGACGGAAGCCGTCGCCATGTTCTTTGGCCGCATGGCACGCGATCCCAACTGGTACAAGCAGATCGTGGGCATCGACGACGCCAACTTCCAGAGGCTGGAGAGTGACCTGCCCGTCGCCATCCGTAACCAGATGCTCGTCGCGACGCGGTGGATCACCCACTTCGCACTCTTCGAGCGAGAGTTGTACCGCACCGAGAAGGGCGACAGTCGCCTCTGGTACCAGGGCGTCCAGAACATCCAGTACCTCAACGTCCCCGAGGAACGCTTTGAGAAGCCCGACTGGGCCGCCAAGTACCACTTCGCCATGGCGCCTGTGTACTACCACAACTACCTGCTCGGCGAGATGCTCGCCTCCCAGTTCGACCACACTCTGCGCGCCAAAGCCAAGGGAAAGGTCCTGACGCCCGAAGGTGGGCGCTGGTTCGTCGACAACGTCTTCACGCCCGGCGCAAAGTACTCATGGAACACCATGATCGAACACGCAACGGGCGAGAAGCTCAACCCGTCCTACCTGGTCCAGCAATTCAACTACTAACCACGAACGACAGGGCCCGGCCACCTGCGCCGGGCCCTGTTACAGATATGGGACCGTCCCGAGAATGTTACAGGGGCATGAGGTGGAGGTCGGAACTCAGGTCGAACTCGGCGTCGGTTATAGCACGGAGCTCGTCGAGGGTGATCTCGGGAGCGATTTCGCGGAGGATGAGTCTGCCTTTGTCGAAGACAAACACGGCGTACTCGGTGACGACCATATCCGCTTCGCCGATGCCGGTGATGGGAAGAGTGCATTGTTTGACCAGTTTGGGCTTGCCGTTCTTGCTGGT
>NZ_QXIU01000190.1:0-149 GCF_003570935.1 Candidatus Cryosericum odellii | reverse complement strand
TTCCCGTTGGGGATGATCCAGTTGGCGATGTTCCCTTTTTGGTCTACTTCGAACGCGCCGATGACGGTCGCGTCGACGTGCCCGCCGCGGATCATGCCAAATGACGCGGCGCTGTCCAGATAGGAACAGCCGGGAGTCTCCGTGACGCA
>NZ_QXIU01000019.1 GCF_003570935.1 Candidatus Cryosericum odellii | reverse complement strand
GTCGAAGATTGCATCAAACTCCTAGTCGCCGTCCTTCTGAAGTAACGGCAGGGCGTCCCTGGATGAACCGAACCGGCAGCCGCAATGGGCTGCCGGTTCGCATGGATATTGCCTCTCAGGTTCAGAGACGCCCTCTATTTCTCCTCGCGTGCGTAGGGTATTCCCAGTTCCTTTGGCGTCCCGACGTGACGCACACGGACAATCAGGGTTGCCACGATGATGACCACAAACGTCGCCAAATAGGGCAGCATCGACAGTAGAGCACTGTTGATGTAGGTGCCCGCCGCCTGGAGTTGAAGCTGCAAGGCCTCAATACTTCCAAACAAGAACGCTCCGACGAGAGCATTGAAGGGATTCCACATGGCAAAGACCACAAGGGCTACGGCAATCCACCCCATACCGGAGGTAATACCGTTGAGCCAGTACGGGTGGATACAGCACGTAATGTACGCTCCTCCCGCACCCGCAAGCGCCCCTCCCACGATGGTCCAGAAGTAGCGGGTACCCACGACGTTGACGCCCATGGCATCTGCAGCCTTCGCGTTTTCGCCGACCGCCCTCAGGTTGACCCCGACCTTCGTCTTGAACAGCAGGAACCAGAACAGGGCTACCAGGATGTAGCCGGCATAAACGATCAGGTCCTGACTGAAGAGAATCGGCCCGACGAAAGGAATTCGTGACAGCCCGGGAATAGCCATGGGCTGGATGACGGTCGTGAGACGCTGAGAGACCCAGTTGTCACCATAAAAACTCGTGAGACCCGTCCCGAAGATGGTGAGCGCAAGGCCCGTGACCGTCTGGTTACCACGGAGAGTCACGCAGATAAAGGCGTGGATGGTTGCCGCTACCGCTGCCGCTGCCATGCCGAGGAGCAGGCCAACGTAGGGATTGCCGGTCTTCATAGCCCCAAGGAATCCAAAGAACGCGCCAATCAGCATCAGTCCCTCAAGCCCGAGGTTCAGTACACCGCTGCGCTCCGTCAGCACTTCGCCCAGTGTGGGAAGCAAAAGAATCGTCCCTGACTGGACAGCTCCTGCGAGAACACTGATCAGGATGCTGCCGAAAGTAGGATTCATGCGCCCCCCCGAGCCCTTTCGTCTAAGGCCACCGAGCACTTTTTCCCAATGCGAGGGGTGCTTCCGGGGGGCGTACTCAGCCTCCTCGTCAGGATTACGCGGTAGTGCGTGACGATCTCTCCTGCCAGCAGGCAGAAGAGGATCGAGCTCTCAATCACGCCGACAATGCCAAAGGGCACGCGCATGACGATCTGTATCTGGTAGCCGCCGGCTTCGAGAGCCGCCAGGAGCACCGAGATCCCGACGGCGACCAGCGGATCGAGCCCTGCCAGCCAGGCCGCGATGATAGCGGTATACCCGTAGTCCGAGTTGATCTCGAGTTGCAGAACACGCAGCACGGCTGAGGTGTGCGCAATGCCGGCAAGGCCGGCAAGGCCTCCCGAGATGACCGCAGCGATGATGACCGTCTTGAACACATTGATGCCGGCGTATCTGGCTGCGCGCTCGTTTTCGCCCAGGACTCTGGTCTCATATCCGAAGCGCGTCTTCCGGATGATGATCCAGATGATCACCGCAGCAGCCAGCCCGAAAAACAGCCCGATGTGGAGCCGCGAGGGAGGCGGGAGGATGCGCGGAAGCTGGGCATTGAGGGCAAAGTTCTTGGAGAGTGGAAACCCACGGGTGCCCCATGTCCCATACATGAAGAACCACAGAATGTACGAGGCGATGTAGTTGAGCAGAAGTGTCACAATGACCTCGTTGACATTCCAATACACCTTGAGAAGTGCGGGAATGATAGCCCACAGCGCTCCTCCAAGGGTGCCAAGTACCATCATCAGCGTCAGCAGCAGCGGCCGGGACATCGTCGCCGGGCCAAACAACGCCAGGTAGGACCCACAAATGGCCCCGATGATGTATTGACCCTTTGCCCCGATGTTGAAGAACTTCATGCGGTAGACCAGGCAAAGCCCGACGGACATGAGGATGAGGGGGACCGCGATGACCAGGGTCTCCGAGAAGGTGTAGGCCGACCCAAACGCGCCCTTGACAATGGCTCCATAGACTCTCAGCGGGTTGACATGGGCGAACAGCATGACGACAGACCCCATGAGGAGGCCCAGCAGGACCGAGCAGATAGGTACCAGGACACGAAGCTGTATCGGCGTCTTGTCGCGTTTCTCGAATCGCAGCATCTCAGACCCCTTTTCCGGTCAAGCTTTGGCGCCTACGGCGCCCGCCATCATCAGACCGATCTGTGCAATGTCCACGTGGTGCGCGTCGACAATACCGACGATACGCCCCTCGTACATCACCGCCACCCGGTCTGCAACCATGAGAATCTCATCCAGATCCTCGCTGATGAGAAGCACGGCTACCCCGTTGTCGCGTTGTTCCAGCAATATCTTGCGCACGAACTCGGTGGCACCCACGTCGAGGCCGCGGGTCGGATGTTCTGCGATCAGGAGCCTCGGATTCTCCTCGATCTCGCGGGCAAGCAGCAATTTCTGCATATTCCCGCCGGACAGGACCTTGACTGGTGCATTCTTCAGCGGCACGGCAATGTCAAACTTCTCGATAAGTCCGTCAGCATACGTACAGGCAGCAGCGTAGTCAATGAATGTTCCCCTGCGCATGGGCTGCTGCTTGTACTTCCGCAGCATAGCGTTGTCAACGGTAGAGAGATTGGGTACGAGGCCCACACCAAGTCGATCGGCCGGTATGTAGTTCACCCCTGCGGATGCCAGCGTGCACGGCGTCGCGTTGGTCACATCGATGCCCTCGACCGTGACGTGTCCGCTGACGAGGTGGCGCAGTCCTGTGATACATTCCGCCAGCTCGACCTGCCCATTGCCGGCCACACCGGCGACACCCATGATCTCGCCGCCATGCACGGTGATGTTCAGCTTGTTGAGCGCCATGATGCCACGGTCATTGTAAGCCTGAGCGTCTTCGACTTTGAGGACCTCCCGGCCTTGCTCGATGTCCTTACGTTCCAGGCGGAACAGGACGTCGCGCCCGATCATCATCTTTGCGAGCTCGCGCTCCGTGATGGAGACCGTATCGACGGTACCCACGAGCTGTCCCTTCCTCAGTACCGTGACGCGGTCGGAAACGGACATGACCTCGTTGAGCTTGTGGCTGATGAAGATGATGGATTTTCCCTCTGACTTCATCTCTCGGAGGATGCCGAACAGCTCCTCGGATTCCTGTGGCGTCAGGACGGCAGTCGGCTCATCCAGGATCAGGATGCGAGCGCCCTTGAACAGTGTCTTGATAATCTCGACACGCTGCTGTTCGCCCACGGAGAGCTGCCAGATCTTGGCATAGGGGTCGACGCGGAAATTGTACTTCTTTGCTATGGCCTCAATCTGGTGGGCCACGGACTTCTTGTCTATATAGAAACCCTGAGACTCCAGTCC